>JAHDPS010000126.1 GCA_018434225.1 Bacillota bacterium | reverse complement strand
GAGGCTCATCCCCTGTAGGGTCTGCCGCGTGCAGGCGGCGACGATGGCTTGGTCCTGCGCAACTGGGACTCGTGAACCCCGCCAGGCCCGGGAGGGAGCAACGGTAAGCGGGCAAACCCGGTGTGCCGCAGTCAACCTGGCCGGAGTATGGCCACACGCGTTACGCCTGGAGGGGTGGGTCGAAGGCCGGTGCACGGCATATCTTTTTACAAACTGCCCTGGAGGTAGTCGACCGCCGCGTAAAGAATCTACTTCGGGGTGAACGCTATGCCTTATGTGGCGCTATACAGGCAATGGCGCCCTCAGACATTCGCCGAGGTTGTGGGCCAGTCGCACGTGACCGGCACTCTACAGAACGCCCTCAAGGCGGGCAAGATCGGTCACGCGTACCTGTTCGCCGGACCGCGCGGGACGGGCAAAACCTCGATAGCGAAGATCCTCGCGAGGGCGGTCAACTGTCTTGAAGGACCATCCGCCGAACCATGTAACCGATGCTCCGCTTGCGTCGGCATCCTGGATGGTTCGGCCACCGATGTCCTCGAGATCGACGCGGCTTCGAACAGGGGCATCGACGAAATACGAGATCTCCGTAGCAAGGTCAGGTTTTGCCCCGCCGGACTGAAGTACAAGGTGTATATAATCGATGAAGTCCACATGCTCACCACCGAGGCATTCAATGCCCTGCTAAAGACATTGGAGGAGCCACCCGGGCATGCCATCTTCATCCTTGCTACTACGGAGCCCCACAAGATACCCGCAACGGTTCTATCGAGGTGCCAGAGATTCAGCTTTCACAGGATTCCTGTAAAAGAAGTGCTAGAGCGCATGGAGGCCATGACTGGATCGATAGGCCTGTCCGTCACCCAAGAGGCGTTGAGGGCCATAGCGCGGGCGTCCGATGGATCGCTGAGGGACGCGCTGAGCCTCCTAGATCAGTGTGCCTCGTTCAGCGAGGGGGAGGTTAACGCCTCTCACGTGCGCATGATACTCGGTAATGCCGGCCCAGAGGGGGTCAGGGAAATATCCGCCGCGGTCGCGAGGGGGGACGCTCGGGCGTTGCTGGAGGGCCTGGACGGCCTGGCTGGAGAGGGCAGGGACTTCAGGCAGTTCGGCAGGGATCTCACCGCGTTCTACAGGGATATGCTGGTCATGAAGGTATGCGATAACCCGGGCGATCTTATCGACCAGGACCCCGAATCCCTCGCGGTCGTGAAGGATCTGGCGTCGGCCTATTCGGATGCCGACATACTGAATGCCATCAAGGTGCTCGGCGAGGTGGACTCGCAGATGAGGTATACGGGCCAACCCCGGATATGCCTTGAGATCGGGTTACTGAGTCTGATTGGGCGATCAAATCCTGCCGAGCGGACTATGAAGCAGACCGCACAGCAAACCACGCAGCAAACCACGGAACAGACTATTGAGCGGGACAGATTCGCTGAAAAACGTGAATCTGGGGTTTCAGAGATGGCGGGCGCGGCGGATGTGGACGTAAAGACCGCCCTGCCCGAGGAGGGTGCCGGGGCTGCCGTTGTGGATGACGCGCGGATCCCCGGGATGTGGCAATCCCTCGTTGCGCGACTTAAAAGAGAAAGGAAGGCTACGATAGCGGCGTATTTGGAACCGGCGAGGCCGGTCGGTTTCCGGAGCGGCCGGCTCGTGATCGCATTCGGGCCGGATGCCAGGTTCCACATGTCACAGATCGAGACTCCACATAATACAAGGACACTGGAGGCGGCGCTAGAGGCGGTTACGGGCCGCGAAGTGCTGGTGAGATGCGTCTACCAGGAGCCTGGAGCGGAGGCCTGCGGGGAGAAGTCGGATACAGCGGTCTCTGAGGAGGCCGAACCGCAAGCTATCCCTCACGGGGCGCCCGAAGGGGATGACGGGGTCTCTCTCCCGAGCGCTTCGATGGATGACGAGGGCGAGAGCGTTGGGGGCGGCGACGGGGACCTCGTGCAGAAGACGCTCGATCTGTTTGACGGGACCATTGTGTAAATTGCAGGGGGGTTATTTTATTGGGCAAAGGCTTCGGTTTGGACATCGGGCGCATGATGAAGCAGGCTCAGAAGATGCAGGCTGACGTCAAGAGGGTACAGGAGGAACTCGCGGAGGCGACGGTGGAGGCGACCTCGGGAGGCGGCATTGTGAAAGTCGTAGCCACGGGGTCCCAGGAGATAAAATCAATCGAGATCAAGCCCGAGGCTGTGGACGCCGAAGATGTGGAAATGCTGCAGGATCTCGTGCTTGCGGCGGTCAACGAGGCTCTTCGCATGTCGAAGGACATGGCTGCCGAGCAGTTAGCCAAAGTAACAGGCGGTCTCGGCATGCCGGGGCTGATGTGATCGGGAGGAGGCCCTAATGCTTTTCGCCGAACCTGTATCCCGCCTTATCGAGGAGCTGAACAAACTTCCGGGTGTGGGGCCGAAGACGGCGCAACGCCTGGCCTATCACCTGGTCAAAGCCTCGAAGGATGACGTAGAGGCCCTCGCTCGGGCACTGGTGGATGTTAAATCGAAGATTAGGTATTGCTCGATCTGCGGCAATCTCACTGATGTGGATCCTTGCGCGATTTGCTCGTCGGGTTCGAGGGATCGCTCATTGCTCTGCGTGGTTGAGCAGCCAAGAGACTTGATCGCGATGGAACGGACGAATATGTTCAAGGGGATATACCATGTGTTGCACGGCGTCATCTCCCCCATCAACGGTGTGGGCCCCGATGATCTCAGGGTCAACGGCCTCCTCGACCGCCTCAAGGAGGGAGAGGTGAAAGAGGTGGTATTGGCCCTGAACCCCAACGTCGAAGGCGAGGCAACGTCCATATATCTTACGCGCACGATCAAACCCGTGGGCGTGAGGGTCACACGAATCGCTTACGGTATACCGGTCGGCGGGGACCTCGAGTACGCAGATGATATTACGCTGTCCCGCGCCTTCGAGGGCAGGAGGGAGATGTAAGCAGAAAAGATAGGGAATGAATAGGAGAGTCTCCCACTGGATATAATTTCCTCGAATCCTTTCAGACTGCCCCTTGTAGTCATGGATAGGAAGGGGCGCAAAGGAACGAGGAAGTATGAGAAATGGTGTGCACAAGTTTTTTCGGGCGGCGATGAACTCGCTTTTCCCCGGCTACCCGTCCGTGCCGGTGCCTATGCCCAGCCTAGCTGATGCCACGCTGCAGGCATTGAGAGACTGGAAGCAGGCGGAGGACAGCTTCAACTACGTTAGCGAGCCGGACCTGGTCGATCAGACGATCTATACCGTTGAAGCCTGCAAGAAAAGGTATTCGTACCTACTTAACAGGCTTAGAAGGGCGGGGGGCGAGACGGAATTGTACTAGCCTGCGCCGGCGCCGCATAATCTTCAGATAGTCCGCAACCCGCGGACGCCTGGAGGTCATTTGTATGGACTACTATCAGATCCTCGCGTATCTTCTCGCGATCGCTGTAGTCGTCCTCGTGATGAAGGTTCTCTATACCCCGCTCAAGTTCGTGTTTTACGTGTTGTATTACTGCGCTTTCGGCGGGCTGGTCTTGTGGGGCATCAACATCATCGGTGGACTGGTTAGCTACCATCTTCCAATCAATCCCGTGGCCGCGTTTATCGCCGGATACCTGGGTGTGCCTGGTATACTCCTCGTGCACGCGCTCCAGCGAGTCCTGTCCTGATTGGCTTCATGCCATTTGATCATTGACGCTTTTGTGACGCGGATGTTAAAGTAGAACACAAAGGGCCTGTCCGTGTGACGGGCTGGACTCTGCGAAGTACAGTCCTCAGAGTCACATCTTAAGAGAAGCAGCCCCCTGCGGCTGCGTTTTGTTTGCATAACCAGAGAGGAGGAAGGAGCGCATGGGAGGACTCGTCGAAATCCGGTGGCACGCCCGCGGCGGGCAGGGCGCCAAGACGGCCGCTATACTGCTTGCGGAAGCCGCCGAAGCGGCGGGACTGTTTATTCAGGGGTTCCCCGAATACGGTCCCGAGAGAATGGGTGCTCCGATACTGGCCTTTAACAGGCTGAGCAAGAGCCCCATAAGAGTCCACGGGCATGTGGAACACCCCGATATCGTGGTCGTCCTCGACCCCACCCTCATCGGAAAGGTCAATATCGCGGATGGGTTCCCGCCCCATGGGATTCTGCTCGTCAACACTCCGAAGGATGCCCGCGAGATCAGGCGGATGATTGGCATCCAGGGAGGTAAGGTCTTCACGCTGGACGCGACAGGGATCTCTCTCGCCGAATTAGGCAGGGACATACCGAACACGCCCATGATGGGCGCACTGATGGCCGTCGCGCCGGACATTATCGATTTCGACACCTTCATCAGTGCAACGAGGGAACAGATGGGCAAGAAGTTCAAGGGAAATGAGAAGCTCGTCGAGGGCAATATCAGGGCAATCAACCGCGCCCGGCAGGAGGTGAAAGGCGAATGAGCACGCCCAAGATTCCAGGTTGGAAGGACCTCCCGGCGGGCGGGTTGATTCTTGAACCAGGCAATGCTGAGAAGTACGAAACGGGTGAGTGGAGAAGCAGCCGACCCGTCTGGGACAAGGACAAATGCATTAGCTGCTTGTTCTGCTGGATCTATTGCCCGGACGGCTCCATAATGGTAGAGAATGGCAAGGCAGTGGGCATAGACTACAAGCATTGCAAGGGTTGCGGAATATGCGCCCGCGAATGCCCGACCAAGGTTAAGGCCATCAAGATGATTCCCGAAGGACAAGAAGAGTAAGCGGGAAAGGGGGAGGACAGATGGGGGAGAAGAAGGCTCTGACCGGCAACGAAGCGGTCGCGCTGGCTATGAAACAGATAGAGCCCGATGTCGTCGCGGCGTATCCCATTACGCCCCAGACGGATATCGTGCAATACTATTCGAGCTATGTCGCCGACGGCAAGGTCAAGACCGAGATGGTGACCGTTGAGAGCGAGCACAGCGCCATGAGCGCCACAGTAGGCGCCGCCGCTGGAGGCGCGAGATCGATGACGGCGACCTCCTCTCAGGGTCTCGCCCTGATGTGGGAGATCGTCTACATCACCTCGTCGGCGAGGCTTCCCATAGTGATGCCCGTCGTCAATAGGGCCCTGAGCGGGCCGATCAATATCCATTGCGACCACAGCGATACGATGGGCGCAAGGGATTCAGGATGGATTCAGATATACTCCGAGAGCGTCCAGGAGGCCTACGATAACATGATCCAGGCCGTCCGGATTGCGGAACACCCGGACGTGCAGCTCCCCGTCATGGTCTGCCAGGACGGGTTCATCACTAGTCACGGCCTGGAGAATGCGGAGATTCTCGATGACGCGACAGTTAAGACATTCGTCGGCGAGTACAAGCCCCGGTTCACGCTGCTCGATCCGGATAAGCCCGTCACGTTCGGTGCTCTGGATCTGCAAAACTACTATTTCGAACACAAGAGGGCGCAGGCCGAAGCCATGAAGCGCTCCGGCAAGGTCATCCTCGACGTGGCGCGGGAGTACAAGAAGCTGACGGGACGCGAGTACGGCTACTTCGAGAAGTACCGCTTGGACGATGCCGAGGTGGCGGTCGTCGCCATAAACTCGACGGCGGGTACAGCTAAAGTAGTAGTGGACGAGCTGAGGCAGGCCGGATCGAAGGTCGGGCTATTGAAGCCCAGGGTGTTCAGGCCCTTCCCGTACAAGGAGATAGCGGACGCCCTCAAGCACGTGAAGGTTATCGCCGTCATGGATAGGGCGGATTCCTTCAACGCGTTCGGGGGGCCCGTGTTCAACGAGATCCGTTCGGCGATGTACGAATGCCCGGCCCCGAAGGTAATCAGCTACATCTACGGCCTGGGCGGGCGAGATGTCGGCACCGCCGACGTCACCAAGGTGTACGATCACTTGCTGGCCATCAACAAGACCGGCAAGGTTGACAGTCTTCTCAACTACCTCGGAGTGAGGGAATAGGGGGTGACACGATGGCGACGCTGAAGGAGCTTGCGAAGAAACCTGAGATTCTATCGCCTGGTCACAGGCTTTGCGCCGGATGCATGGCCCCCACCGTCGTCCGCCAGATATTGAAGGCGGCCGATACTCCGGTGGTAATAGGCAATGCAACCGGTTGCCTCGAGGTTTCGACCACGATCTTCCCGCAGACCGCGTGGAGGTGTTCGTGGATTCATAACGCATTCGAAAACGCGGCCGCCACGCTCAGCGGAGTGGAAGCGGCCTACAAGTCCCTAAAGAAACAGGGGAAGGTCAAGGATGACATCCGGTTCATCGCTTTCGGCGGCGACGGCGGCACCTACGATATCGGTCTCCAGTCGTTGTCAGGCGCGATGGAGAGGGGTCACCACATGCTGTACGTCTGCTACGACAACGGGGCGTATATGAATACGGGCATCCAGAGGTCGAGCGCGACGCCCAGGGGCGCCGACACGACGACCAGCCCGGCCGGAGAGGTCGTCCAAGGCAAGCCGATGAATCGAAAGGACCTCACGGCTATAATGGCCGCGCACAACATACCTTACGTGGCCCAGGTCTCGCCCAGTCACTGGAACGACCTTGTCACGAAGGTAAAGAAGGCTCTGGACTGCGGCGGAGCGGCTTTCATCAACGCGCTGGCGCCCTGCCACCGTGGTTGGAGGATCCCGATCGACGAAGGCGTCGAGATCTCGAGGCTGGCGGTGGATACATGCTACTGGCCGTTGTTCGAGGTTGTGGATGGCGAGTGGAAGCTAACCTACAAGCCAAAGGAGAAGAAGCCGCTCGTAGAGTTCCTCAAACCCCAGGGCAGGTTCAAGCATCTGTTCAAGCCGGAGAACGAGCATATCCTGAAGGAGATGCAGGAGACGGTCGATCGGAACTGGCAGGCGCTGCTGAAACGCTGCGGCGAGGCCTGAAATAGAATAACCCCCCTCGTCGACTTCCGAGGCGAGGGGGGTTTCTTTTGACCTCAACTAGATCTCCGAGATCGCCCGCTCTAGTATTCGCAGACCCAGCTCCAGATCTTCTTCTGAGACGATGAGCGGTGGTATGAACCGGATCACCTGGCTGTACGTCCCCGCCGGATAAAGGATCAGGCCTCTTTTGAGGCATCCCTTGAGGACACTTTCGGCTGCTGTTGGATCCGGTTCCCTGTTTGTTCCGGGTTTGACCATTTCGATCCCAATCATCAGACCTCTACCCCGAACGTCTCCTATGGAGGGATACCTATCCCTCAGCCCTTTCAGGTACTCCAGCGCGCGATTACCGCGTTCCTTCACGTTGTTCAGCAGATCTTCTTCGCGGAAAACCTCCAGTGTGGCAAGCGCTGCGGCGCAACATACTGGGTTACCCCCGAATGTGGTTCCATGCGCGCCCGTGCTCCACTTCGACATCAGGGCGGTCGATGTGACGGTGGCCCCCAGGGGCAGGCCGGAGGCTATACCCTTGGCGATAGCCATGATATCCGGCGTTACCCCGGTACCCTGGGCGGCGAACATCGTACCCGTCCGCCCGAACCCACTTTGCACCTCGTCGAAGATAAGCATGATCCCCTGTTCATCGCAAGCCTTGCGAAGCATGGCCAGGTATTCAGGAGGGGCCGGGGTGTAACCGCCTTCACCCAGTATGGGCTCGATTATGAATGCCGCCACATCGGATGGTTGAACGCAGTGATCGAAGAGATCGTGGATCAGTCGGAAGCACTTGACCCCGCACCTGTCCGGCTCCAGGCCGAGCGGGCATCTAAAGCAGTAGGGATACGGAACGAAATACGTGCTCCCCATGAACGGCTCGTAATGCCTTCTGTACTTTGATTTCGAGGTGGTCACCGAAGCCGCGCCCATGGTTCTTCCGTGAAACCCTCCTGTGAAAGCGACTATGGCGGGCCTTTCGGTCACGTAGCGAGCGAGTTTGATCGCCCCCTCTATCGCCTCCGAGCCGCTATTGAGAAAAAAGAAGCTGTCCAGACCCGCAGGGGTCACTGTAGCGAGTTCCTCAGCGAGTTTCACTATGGGCTCGTAGAGGAGCACGCCCATCGGTCCGTGGAGGAGTCTCTCGGATTGCTCCTTGATGGCCGCGACGACCCTCGGATGACAGTGACCGGTGTTCGCGGACGCCATCCCGGAACAGAAATCGAGGTACTTTTCCCCATTCGGTCCATACGCATAGCATCCCTGTGCCCTTTCAACCGGCACATTAGGCCAATCCCTCACGAGGCTGCACGATATTCGCTTCCCCGCCCGGGTGTACCAATCCGAACCAATGCCAGTCACGGATATCCCTCCATGTGCTGCGGTATTGGGTGCCGGTCGAAGGCCGACGACGAACTAGAATTCGGCCTGGATTGTCCCATCCAAGCCGGCGACCACTATTTCCGCCAGGCGCCGCCCGATCTCCGGGGTCGCCCCACGTGGGTCCGCGTATACACCCGAAGCCGGCCTGGCTTTCTCAGGCCAGGGAAGGATTCGATAGGGGAATCTCTGGTAATCCCGAGGACTCGTATCCGTTTCGCGGACGAGGTCGGGCCACAGGTGCAACATTAATGAGGTCTCCGTAAGGGCGGCATGTTCCGCCTCCCAGCCGGGCCACCTGTCGCCGAAGACCTCGTCGATGAACTCGTCGGAGATGTACTCCCACCAGTTCGCGATCACGACCTTCGGCTGCGCTTGGCCCCCCCGATCACCGTTCTCACGCGAGGCCAGGGATATCTCCGCACCCTCCATGATGAACGGTATACTCTCGAGATGACCGTTCACGAACATCACCCGCGAGAACCCCTGCCGGAACAACTCATTGAGGATATCCGAAGCCATGTTGGTTAGCGTGGAACCGCTCAGGTTGATCGTTCCAGGATACGCGCTGTTGAGTTTGGCATAAGTGTATCGGAGAGAAGGGGCGACCACCAGGTGCCGGGCCGTGCTCTCCTGCAGCAGCCGGGTGATGCCCTCCGCGATGAGGGTGTCGGTCCCTATCGGGAGATGAGGGCCGTGTTGCTCCACTGACCCCGTCGGAATGATTACCACTGCGTCGCGGGCGGCAACTATCTCGGGCCACGTCAAGGATTCCCAGTGTGCCATGTTCATTTCACATCCCTTCCTGAGGAGCCGACCTCCCTGGGCAGGCAGGCGTACTCGCCGTTGATGGCGTCCAGGTAGATGGTGCGTGCCCCCAGTCTGTCATGTACGCGCATTCGAAATATCTTCTTGTATAGGAGCGTCTCGCCCATCAGTTGAATAGAGGGCGAGATGAACGGGGAGCGGAGACGGGACATGACGTAGGGTAGGACCGTCTCCGCCATCCGGTCTCGTATTTGCGAGTCTATCTGTATGTGAGTGGGAAGCACCTGCCCAGGGAAGGGTTCGACCTCGCATTGGAACGCCGGCTCGGCCAGCAGGCTTATCTGGCCTGTCAGACCGTCGGCCGTGACCGTGAGCATGGACTCTACGGGTCGCAGGAGTGGAAATCGGCGAGACACCTTCATGTTGAGCAGCCACATCGGGTAATACAGGGCTTCAACAGGATCGTCCAGTGTGCCCAGGTGTTGCGCTATGCGCTTTCCTTCCGCCTCAGTCAGACGCGGTTCCAAGCAGTGTATCCGCAACCGACTTCCCCTCCACTCACACGACCTCTAATCCGCGAATTCAGCCCCAGGGTCAATTGCCGGGGAAAGCGCGTTCGCAGTTGCGCCGATCTCCCGGCGATCCCAATCGAGGATCTCCTCGACTCGGATTCCCTGAGCGGCAAGCGCGGGCGACCCCTGGGCGATGTTCTTTGGAAGCGGCCCGTACGCGGTGCCGATGTCGAACATCTCTTCGGTCTTCCGGTCGGGCTTCGCAGAGCATAGACTGCCCGCAACGAAGGCCACTATCGCCACGATCAGCCCGGATAGGAACGGGTCCAATCCGAACGGGCGGAACTTCGCCGCGGTGCATCCGACGTAGACAATCAGCGACAGGACCATACATGCAATGGTGCCCGTCGCGGTGCTGCGCTTCCAGAAAGTGGAGAATAGGTTAGGGACGCCGAACGCCAGGGCCATGCCGCCGAACGCGAATATCACTATCGTGAAGACCAGCCCCGGTGGATTAATCGCAACAATCATGCTCCCGATAGCCACTATCGCCGCAACTACGCGCGCGATGGCGATCCTTCGCTCCTGTGGAGCGTTGGGAGTAAGGAACCGATACAGGATATCGTGTGCGACCGTGGTAACCAGCAACATCAGGAAACCGTCCGCGGTCGACATGATCGAAGCCACCGCGGCCGAGACGAGTATCCCCGCGAGGGCCGGCGGCAGAACGCTGAACCAGAGCCGGATCCCCGTGACCTCGGGATCCGAGATGCCCGGCCCGAGAAGTACGAGAGAGATCGCTCCCACCATATAGTAGGCGAAGGCGAAGAGCACGACGAACGTCCCCGTGATCAACATCGCCTTCCTCGCTGAATCGGGGTCTTTCAGGGATAGGTGCCGTACTGTCACGTGGGGGAGACCGAAGGATCCCATGATTATCAACAATACTGGGGTGGCGGCGGCCAGGAAGCTCGCATAGGTCCCTCCCGGTCCCCATGGAGTGACGAGCTCCGGGTTGATCGCCGCTAGTTTATCGTTTAGAGCGGCGAACCCTCCAACCTTGGATAGAGCGCTCCAGAACAGG
>JAHDPS010000051.1 GCA_018434225.1 Bacillota bacterium | reverse complement strand
GTGGCGGTGGCTTTGCCCTGCTTTTGCAGGAATAGCAGGTAAGTGACCACGGTGGCCCGCGTCGCTTTCTCTAGAGCGTCCTTCCCGCTCGACTGCAGGTATTCGTAGTACTGGCGGAGGTCGCGGCCGTACGATTCCAGGGTGTTTATGGCCAGGCCCCTCTCAGCACTCAAGTAATTCATGAATTCCCCAATCAGGTTGTTCAAAATCGACAGCCCCTTCGCCTTAATCCCAGTGAACTCCTGATTCTACAGTTTTTCCAGAAATTCCTTCCATCATCACCTCATTACTCCAAGGACGCTCAAGACTTTCTCCACCAATATCCGCAACTTGCCGGCGGCGCCGGCCGGAGCCATATACCTGGCGAGGATGTCCAAGGCCCTGGGTAGGGCGATACCGGCGAGGAACAACAGGGCGAACACCCTGGCGAACACACCCAGTCCTCGCTTCATTCTGGTTAAGGATATTACTACCATCCTCCATCCCTTCCTCGGTGTTTTCTTTCCGGTTACTCCACTCATGCGATGAATATGTCAAGGTAAGCCGCGTTATGACGGCGAGGCGCGCCAGGGCCGCGCGCGCCTACGCAAAATGGGCCCTCCCCCGAGGGCCCATCAGATCAGTCTTGCGTCCGGAATATTAGCCTATGACCTGCTCCAGCGGGGTGTAGGCTATCTTGTGAGCATCCGCCACGGCCTTGTAGGTAAGGGCTCCCTTTACGGTGTTAACGCCCAGAGCCAGAGCCTTGTCTTCCTTGACCGCCGCGACGTATCCCTTATTGGCCAGGGCCAGGGCGTACGGCATCGTCGCATTGGTGAGCGCGAACGTGGACGTTCGGGGCACCGCGCCGGGCATATTGGCGACGGAATAATGCACCACTCCGTGCTTCACATACGTGGGGTTGGAGTGGGTGGTAACCCTGTCGATAGTCTCGATCGAGCCGCCCTGATCGATGGCGACGTCGACGATGACCGCGCCCGGCTTCATCTGTTTCACCATTTCCTCCGAAACCAGCTTCGGGGCACGGGCGCCCGGGACGAGAACCGCGCCTACCAGCAGATCCGCGACCCTAACGGACTCGGCGATATCGAACGGATTGGACGCCCTCGTCGTGATGCGCCCGCCGAAAACGTCGTCGAGATAGCGCAGCCTCTGGATGTTGAGGTCGAATATCGTAACGTGCGCTCCCATGCCCGCCGCTACCTTGGCCGCGTTCGTGCCGACGATGCCGCCGCCGATGACGGTTACGTTCGCCGGCGCTACTCCGGTGACTCCTCCCATGAGGACCCCCCGTCCGCCGCTCCGCTTCTCCAGCAGGTGAGCGCCTATCTGGGTCGCCATCTTCCCCGCGACCTCGCTCATCGGGGTGAGCAGTGGCAGCGAGCCGTCCGGCTTCTGCACGGTCTCATACGCGATACCTACGACCTTGTTCTTCAAGAGCGACCTCGTAAGCTCGGGCTCGGGAGCGAGGTGGAGATAGGTAAACAGAACCTTCCCCTCTGTAAGCAGGTCGTATTCTGGCGCGAGCGGTTCCTTAACCTTCATGATCATGTCCGCGATCGCGAACACGTCGGCCGCTTTGTCGATTGTCTTCGCGCCGGCGCTACGGTACTCCTCGTCCGAAATCCCGCTGCCCACACCGGCCCCCTGTTCGATGTACACCTCGTGGCCAGCCTTTACAAAACTACTGACTCCCGCAGGCGTGATGGCCACTCGATTCTCATCGGCCTTGATCTCACGCGGTACACCGATCTTCATTGATGAACGCACCCCTTTTCTGATACGATACTCGACCGTTCGAGTCATTCCTGATGAAGGATTCTCCATGTGCAGCATAGCTCCTGCACGGTGGCGATGTGAATCCTCTGGCGCTACATGATCTTCGGCTTAATCGCCGCGAGGATCGCGGGGGTCACGATACCCTCGATCCCGCAGGAGATCATCATGATTGCGCCCAGGATGAAGGCGACGGCCGTGTATCGCCAGAACTCGCCAAGGAAGTCGATTCCCTTGCCAGCCCGTTTGCTCGCTATCAGGGCGAAAGAAAAGGAAAGGGATAACGCTCCGAGGCAAAGGATGGCGGGAACGGCGAGGAGGTTATGCGGGAGTATGGCCGCCAGGGCGAATAATATGCCCTTGTAACCCATTTCTTCCACCAGGAACCCGACGGTGAATCCAATCACGAAACCTCGCGTGAATATTATGAGGATCGTGACAGGTATCCCGATGACTGTGACTCCGAGAAACCAGGCGGCCGCGGCGGTCCGGGCGTTGTTGACGAGGGAGGCTCGCACCGCCTTCCACCTGGACACCGGCTCCGTGTACCTGACGATCCCGCGCATGAACGAGTCCACGTAAGCGAGGAGTTCGCTTCTCTGATCCAAGGCAAGGGCTTTGACCCCTACCGCGCCGCTCACGATGCCGATCACGAATGCCAATAGAACGATGATGCAGGCACCGGCACTGAACCGGAAAACCCCAGTGTAGCGCTGGCATAACCCGCGTCCGAACACCGGCGCAGCCCCCTTTGCACTCGTAGATGCTTATGCGGGTGCAAAGCCGGGTATGTCCCTTAGCCCGGCCGGATTTCAGGCGAGGTTCGAACCCAAATCCACGGAACCGTATTTCCCTCCGGCGCCGGATCTGACCGTCAACCACCCTTCTCTCGCCGCGATTATCCTCGCCGCCACGGCCTCGCCCGCGACACTCGCTATGTCCTCGCGCGTCGCCCTGTGTAAAGCGTTCATCTCGCTGCCGAAGCGGGCGATCATTTTGTCGATAGCCCTTGGTCCCACCCCCGGGACGAAAGATAGCGGCACATGCTTGATGTAAGGCGGTCGATGCGGGGGATGCACGGGATGATCGTACGAGGCAATCCGCCTGACCCTGTCCCACACACCCATGACGATCCTCGAGCTACCACAGGACGGGCAGTGCCCGGTTTCCCCTCCGAGGGCGGGCTTGCCACATTCCAGGCAGAATGTCCTGTGATATTTCCCGAGGCGTGGATCGAGGCCGTAATTGGCGGAGACCATCTTCGTACCGTGCCTCTCGAGCGCCGATCGGAGATCGGAAAACGACGGGGTTGCCATTTCCAGCAGGTTACACGCCCTGCCTATCGTGGCCCTGGAGTGGGCATCCGAGTTGCTCAGGAGGGTATAGTCCTTCATCTCGTCTATGGTGTCGGCCATATCCGTGTCCGCGCTAAGGCCGAGTTCGACAGCGGGGATGTGGCGGAGGCAGGCGCCGTCGAAAACCTCCGCGAGTCGCTCGGCGCATGCCCCCAGAATACCCCTGTAAGGCGTGAACGCGTGAGCCGGCACACAGAACCCGCCGAGCCCCGCCACGTATCCCACTACCTCGTTTGGGTCGGCGCCGCACCTCTGGCTGGATAGAGTCAGGTTCTTGACCCTACGACCCAGCCACGAAGAGAATCCCCTGGCCGAGTCGATGGAAGGAAGAAAAGAGATGATGTGGAAACGCGCGCCGTTCGCGACGACCTCAACCTCCGAAGCCGGGATGATCGTGACCCCGACCCGGCCGGTTCCGGGTATCCACGTACCGCCCCCTTCAATCTCGCGAGCCGCCCCCTTCTCCACCATCCGCTGGAGCTCGGATATCACGCCGGGAGAATGGCAATCCACTACGCCGGCTATATGGATCCCCTTGCGGGCGGAGCACTCCTCGATGACGCCGCGGACGGTCAGGTCCATCGAGGCCGATACCTTCACTATGCGGCCATCCCCATCCCTTCCAAGGTGAATGTGGAGGTCCGCGTAGTATTCGGTCACCGGCGCTCGCCCCGATCGCGGAGAAGCGGCCGCCCTCCGGCGACCACTTCCTCCGCTATAAGGAGTCCCGCTATGCTCTTGGCGTCCCTGATCTCTCCGCGCTCTATCATCCCCCGCACCTCGCCGAGGGGAGCCCTCCAAACCCTGATGACCTCATCCGGATCGGGGCGGCTACCACTACGAACCTCCAGCCCGCGCGCAAGGAAGAGGTGGATGATCTCAGTGGAAAAGCCCGGGCTTGTGAAGAACTCCCCTATCTGTTCCAACGAAGTCGAGGCGATCCCGGTCTCCTCCATGAGTTCCCTGGCCGCGCAATCCAAAGGCGTCTCGCCAGAGTCGATCTTTCCGGCGGGGATCTCCAGAAGCACCCTCCCGGCGCAGTGCCTGTATTGCTCAACGAGGATCACCATGCCCGCCGCGTCAACCGCTACGACAGCGGCCGCGCCGGGATGGACTACCACCTCTCTCTCGGCAACTCTCCCCTCGGGTAACTCCACCCTGTCGACTCTGAGCGCGATCACCCTCCCCGAAAATACCTCGTCGCTGTGGATGACCATCTCCTCCAGCGACGCGTCAACGCCGCCGTCGCGCCTATCTTTCACTATTCCAACCCCCCGGCCCACTAGATCGAGGATAACCAAAAAAGGGAGGCCCGCCTCCCCATTCTCATCCATCGCCGCCCGGCGCACGTTCTATTGGGCGCCGTCGTCGCTCTCCTCTTCCGGAATTCGCTTGGGTTGCAGGTTGCCCAGGCGCCTGTTGGCGGCGTCGAGCGTCGCCTTCACCGATGCCTCAAGGGCATCCCCCTTTACCGGCGCCGCGCCTACCAGCAACTCCTCGTTTCCACGCGCGGTCACGAGCGAGACTGCGACCACGGCGACTTCGCGCTCGGAGAGGAACATCGTTCCCACGTCCTCCAGGACGAAAACATTTTGGGCCTCGATCACCTGATTCAGCGCGGCTATCGCCGCCTGGCACACCGTCCTGCACGACTGGTACCTGGTATTCGCGCCTTCGGCCGCGCCCTCGTAAGTGACCCCCATCTCTTCCAGCTTGGTGAGCACCACCCTGGCGCTCATCCTGCCCTTCTGGGTATCGTTGGTCAAGATGACATTCAGGAGCTTGACGCGGCTGGGGCCCGCCTTACCCGACAACGGCGTGAGCTGAGCCACACTGACCTTCTTATGATCGATAGTGATGCCCCAACGTGCCGCCAGGGAACTCTCCACATCCCTGACCATCTGCTTTGGATTGCGATCTGTGCTGGACAGGATGTGTATTTCCTCGATGGCTCCCCAGTTGTTGACCACCACGCGGGATGACATAACCCCCGGAAGCCTGGATAGGAGCGATTCTATTTCGTCAACCGACACCGTCGGTCTCGGGGTTTCCTGCATACATCCTCCCCCCGACTGGTAAACACGGTATGCTTAACCATATTCTAGCATAAGTACCCTCGCGCAACAAGTTGGCCGCCTACGCCGCCCTCGCCGGGCCGGGGCGGACGGCGGACCGGGAATGAAAAGGGGCCTTCGGGCGCCATCACCCTCGGGCCCCGCACATCATTTTCGCCTCTACCTCGCCAGATACAGCCTATTGATCCTGCCCAGGTTGCTTATGCGCTCCTCCGCCAGGAGATCCGCAGCTTCGTGCGCGGGGATCCCCCTCGACCTGGCGATCTCGAATACCTTGAGAAGTTTATCGTAGATGCGACTTATCTGCGCATACGATCGTTCTTTATTGTAACCGCCGGTCTTGAATTCGTCAGCGACGTTCGTGACTCCGCCCCCGTTAATAACATAATCGGGCGCGTATATTATCCCTCTCTCCTCGAGGAGCGTCCCGTGTCGTGGTTCCTTGAGCTGATTGTTCGCCGAGCCGGCTATGATCTTGCACTTGAACCTCTTAAGAGTGTCGTCGTTGACGACCGCCCCGAGAGCGCACGGGCTGAATATGTCGCAATCGACGTCGTAGATCGAGTCGGGCTTCACTGCCTGGACTTTGAATTCCTCGGAGACACTCCGCAAGGTATCCTCGTAGATGTCGGTGATGGATACACTTGCGCCTTCCTCGAGCAAGTATTGCACGAGACTCCTTCCGACGTGCCCGACGCCCTGCACGGCCACACTCCGCCCTTTCAGCGAGTCATCCCCGTACACCACCTTGCAGCACGCCTTTATGCCGCGGTAGACCCCATACGCGGTGGCCGGCGACGGGTCGCCGCTGGTCTCCAGGAGGCCTGCTACGTGCTCCGTCTCGCTCGCGACAATAGACATATCCCTGGTGCTTATGCCCACGTCCTCCGCTGTGATGTACCTTCCTCCAAGGCTCTGGACGAACTTGCCAAAGGCGCGGAACAACTCTTCCGACTTGTCTTTCCTCGAGTCCCCTATGATGACGGCCTTGCCCCCGCCCAGGTCGAGGCCCATGACCGCGTTCTTGTACGTCATGCCCCTGGACAGCCGGAGAGCGTCGTTGAGCGCTTCCTCCTCCGACTTATACGGCCACATCCTGCAACCACCCAGGGCAGGGCCGAGGGTGGTGTTGTGTATGGCGATAATCGACTTCAAGCCCGAGACCTTGTCATAGCAGAACGCAACCTGCTCGTGCCCGAATTGGTCGATTTCCTTGAATACCTCCACGATTCCGACCCCCCGAAGAATAATCTGGGAAAATCCTACCCT
>JAHDPS010000176.1 GCA_018434225.1 Bacillota bacterium | reverse complement strand
ATACGTCCCCGAGTAGAATCCTGCCCGAGCGCGGCTTAATGAGCCCGGAAATGGCCCTGAGCGTGGTGGACTTACCCGCGCCGTTAGATCCCAGCAAGGTCACTATCTCACTCTTGCCGATAGATAGGTTGATACCCTTCAGGGCGTGCACGTTCCCATAATAGATATGAAGGTCTTCGATGTCTAACAGGGCCATTAGATCTCATCCTCTTCCTTTCCGAGGTAGGCCTCAATGACCCGTGGGTTCGCCTGCACCTCCGCGGGCGTACCTTGGGCTATCTTCTCACCGTAATCGAGGACAACCACGCGGTCCGATATCCCCATCACGACAGTCATATGGTGTTCGATAAGGAGGACGGTCACGCCGGAATCTCGTATCCGCTCGATGAGCAGCATCATGTCATTGCTCTCTTGCTCGTTCAATCCCCCCGCGGGCTCATCGAGGATGATGAGCCTCGGTTCAGTAGCGAGCGCCCTTGCTATCTCCAGCCGGCGCTGGTCACCGTAAGGCAGGTTCTTCGCGAGAATGTCTCGCTGACCCGGCAGACCGACCGTCTCCAGGTATCTCAGGGCATTTTCGCGAATCTGCTTCTCCTCCGCACGCTGAGCCGGCGGCCGCACCATCGCCGACAATATGCCGGCCCTCGTGCGGCAATAGCAGCCCGCCATGCAGTTGTCAAGGGAACTCAAGTTCTTGAACAGGCGTATCGTCTGAAACGTCCTGGCTATGCCCATTGAGGTGATCTGGTGCGGTTTCAGGCCAAGCAGACTCCGACCATCCAGGGAGACTGTCCCTTCATCCGGCTGGTAAATGCCCGTTATCAGGTTGAACACCGTGGTCTTCCCGGCCCCGTTCGGGCCGATTAGTCCCAGGATCTCCTCCTGTTCGATGTCGAAGTCCACGCGATTAACCGCAGTGAGTCCGCCGAATCGTTTGGTCAGATGTTTTACCTCAAGGAGTGACATATCGCAGTACCATCCCCTCATTTCCTGAACGGCTCTCATCACCGTGCGCCTCAACCCCGCGCACTCGCCGCCGCTTTTTCGGGTTTCCGCCTTCTTCCGGCATCGTCAGCGCGCTTCCACTGCGCGACCGGGAGCAATCCCTCCGGCCTGAACAACATCATGAGCACCATGGCGACCCCGAAAACCAGCAGCCGGGATTTCAGGAAGTAATCCCTGAAGAGCTCGGGGAGCACGAACATACCGAAGGCGCCGACTATCACGCCCGGCACGGATCCCGGACCACCGAGGACGACGATGCAGAACATCAGCACCGACTCCCAGAAGCTGAAACTCTCAGGGGCGATGACCGTCATGTAGCCGGCGTACAGGTTGCCCGCGATTCCGGCCATCCCCGCGCCGAGAACGAACGCCAGCAGTTTCAGCCTCGTCGTATTGATTCCCATAGCCTCGGCGGCGAGGTCATCCTCTCTGATGCAGTTCCATGCCCTTCCAATCCTGGATTCTTCGAGGCGCCTCATCACGAATATCGTCAGGAACACAAAGGCCCATATCAAATAGTAGTATTGGAGCGGTTTCTTGAAGGCGAAGCCGAAAAGAATGGGCCTGGATATCCCGAATATGCCGTTCGGCCCTCCGGTCAGATCGAATGGGTTGTTATAAAGCGCTATCCGGACGATTTCTCCGAGACCTATGGTCACCATGCACAGGTAGTCGCCTCTAAGGTGCAATATGGGTTTGGCAATCAACGCCGCTATGCATCCCGCCAGGACTGCGCTTAGGGGCAGGAGTATCAGCGTGGGCACGTTGCACTGGGTGTTCAAGATGGCGGTGGTGTACGCCCCCACGGCATAGAAGGCGGCGTGCCCCAGGTTGAAGAGCCCCGCATCGCCGACAATGAGGTTGAGACTGCAGCCGAGGAGAACGTATATCCCGTAGAAGTTCGCGACCATTCTCCAGTAGTCATTGACCAGTTGCGGGTAGACGACCACGAATACGCCCAGGAGACACAGGGCGATGGTGCGCGGTCTACCCGGCCCGATGAATATTCTATTGATGGGTAACACGCTAATCATCATCTCCGCAGTGTCTCATATCTTTTCGGCGACCCTTTCTCCCAGCAGGCCGGTAGGCCTGAAAACCAGGATGGTGATCAGGATGAAGAACGCGAAGGCGTCCTTCCAGCCCGTCGATATGTAGCCGGCTCCCAGTGTCTCCAGAATCCCCAGGAGCAGCCCGCCCGCCATCGCGCCCGGGATATTGCCGATCCCGCCGATGATCGCCGCCGTGAATGCCTTCAGTCCGTAAGTCCAGCCCATCGTGAAGTTGATCTGGCGGTAGTACAGCCCGACCATGATCCCGCCGGCCGCTCCAAGAGCGGGCCCGATGAGGAACACCGTGAGGATGATGCGGTCGACGTCTATGCCCATCAAGCGAGCCGCGTCATGGTCCAGGGCGGTGGCCCTGATTGCGGTACCGAGCGGAGTTTTCTGGACGAATACATACATGACGGCCATCAGGCCAAGAGAGAGCAAGAGCACGATCACTCTCATCAGTGTGATCTCCACCCCTAACACCCTCCAGACTGTGGACGGCAACAGGCCTTCAGGGAAGACCTGGTACTGCGTGCCGTATGTCAGCATCACGGCGTTCTGAACGGCGAGCGCTATACCCAGGGCGGACACGATGGGCGCCAATCTACCCGCCTTCCTGAGCGGCCTGTAGGCTATCCGCTCGATGGCCACTCCCGCGAAGGCTACCACAATCATGGAAACGATGAAGATAGAAATCAGAGCGAGAAACAGGTTCGGAATCGCCGCGAGGAAATTGACGTGCTGGGAGACCATTAAAGTAAGTGCCACGTAGGAGCCAAGCATGAACATCTCGCCGTGGGCGAAGTTTATCATGCGGAGAATCCCGTATACCATCGTATAGCCCAGCGCGACAAGGGCGTACACCGACCCGACGGTGAAACCGTTGACCATCTGCTGGAGGAATTGTTCCACTGCTCAGTCCTCCCGGGTGAAGTTTGTGAAGTTGAAGCGGGGCGGAGATTGGCTCCGCCCCGCTTTGGACGCTACTTCGCTAGCACGAAGTCGCCCTTGGCGTTGACTGCGTACGCTTTATGTACTGTGCCCAGCCTGTCGCCCTTTTCGTCGAATCCGATGATGGGTCCCGTGACACCGGGGAAGTTCTTTATCTTGGTGTGGAGGTATTCAGCGAGCTTCGCGGGGTCTGTGGAATTGGTCTTCGTAATTGCGTCGACGATGATCCTGAACGCATCCGCGGCGAAGGGCGCCCAGGTGGATAGGGCCGTCCCGTACTTCGCCTTGTAATCGGCGATGAGCTGCTTGGCTTCTGGATACGGCAGGTCGTCTGGAAGCGGCTCGGTCGTCGCGACGAAGCCCTCGGCGGCCTTTAGGCCCGCGATCTTTACGAGCTCGGGGTTGTTCGCGGCGTTCCCACCCATGAGTGCCGCGGGGATCTTCAGATCCTTGGCCTGCTTCACAATGAGGCCGCCCTCGGGGAAATAGCCGGTGTAGTAGATCACGTCCGGCTTGGCGGCCTTCACCTTTGTCAGTGTGGGCGTGAAGTCCTTCTCTCCGGGTGTGACCGCGTCGAAAAACACTACTTTTATGCCCTTCTCCTCGCCGTACTTCTGGGTCCATTCGGCGAGACCTTTCGCGAACGATGTATTGTCATGAATGATTGCGGCGTTCTTATAGCCCTTCGAAGCCATGTATTCCGCGGCGAACAAAGCCTGCCTGTCATCGAGGAAGCAAGTCCTGAAGAACCTCTTGTAGCCCTTGGTCGTCAACTTGGTGGCGGTGGACGATGGAGTGACATGAAGGATGCCGGCTTCATCATATATCGCCGATGCCGGCTCAGTGAGGCTGGAGGCATAGCTCCCGATCACGGCGACGACCTTCTCCGCCACCATTTTCTGGGCCACGAGGGCCGATTCCTTGGGATCGCTCTTGTCGTCGCCCTGGATCAACTGGATCTTCTTCCCAATGACCCCGCCCTTGGCGTTGATCTGGTCGACCAGCAGTGTCACAACCCGGACAAAACCCTCGCCCTCGAACGCCCACTGCCCGGATATGGGCCCCTGGACGCCGATCTTGATGGTCTCGGGCGCGGCGGGTTTTTTCTCCTCGGGCTTCTCGGTTTTGGATGCGCCGCACCCGGCGATCCCGGTGGCCATTACCACTAACAACACGAGAGCAACCCATTTCGCTCTAGACATTATCCCCCTCCTTCATCTTTTGTAAGCCTGGAGCCTGAGACAAAGGCATTGCGGAACGTTCGAGGCGTTCACCTCCTCGTCTATGACTCTCGCCGGTATGTGGGCTGCCGAGCTGCCCGCTTTTCACACAAAACTGTCCCGGGTGCAGAATGAATCTCACATTACCCGGGATATGGATTGACTTGGTAAATTCTATGCCAATTATGAAAATTCCTTCGTCTGTTCTCGGTTAAACTCAGCCTGATTCGGAAACTCTCTTGAACAGGTTCGATGCCTAATCAGTCTTCGAGGAGGGTCTTGTCGTGGCTTACAATGTGCGGGGTATCTTCCAGGAATTTGTTTCGGGCCTGAGCGATTATGGCAAGGCACAGGGCGAAATGGCGGAGGCCTTCACCGGCCTGATCGGCGCCGCCTACAGGGAAGGGGCTCTCTCGCCGCGGGTCAAGGAGCTCATCTCCGTTGCTATCGGGGCGTATAACCGGTGCCAGTACTGCATAGTGTACCATGTTTACCATGCGCTGAAGGAGGGGGCCACACCCGAGGAGATTATGGAGGCCGCCAATGTCGCGGTCGCCTTCGGCGGTGGACCCTCGCTCTCGTTCGTTGTGACTCTGGTCAAAGAGAGCATCTCCACTTTCGAGTCGGACTTCAGGGAGTAACGACGGGGGCAGGATTAGGCGGCGAGTTGATGGAAAGAAGGCCTCAGAAGGGAGAGGACATCATTGGAACTCAAAATCGTCCCCATAGAGAAGCCGGATCCCGACGTGAATATGATCCTCGGACAGTCGCATTTCATCAAGACAGTCGAGGATATCCACGAGGCGATCGTCACGGCGGCTCCCCACATGAAGTTCGGCCTGGCTTTCAACGAATCATCCGGTCCGTGCCTGGTGCGACACACCGGCAATGAGCAGGGGCTCGTCGAACTCGCCACCAGGAACGCCCTGAACATAGGGGCGGGACACTCGTTCGTGATATTCATGTCCGGCGGATTCCCCATCAATATCCTCAACGCCGTGAAGCAAGTGCCGGAGGTCTGCGGGATATACTGCGCCACGGCGAATGCGGTTCAAGTGCTCGTGGCTGAGACGGAACAGGGACGCGGGATACTGGGCGTCATCGACGGCGGAAGGACGGAGGGCGTCGA
The DNA here is from genome assembly GCA_018434225.1 of Bacillota bacterium. Lineage (GTDB taxonomy): Bacteria > Bacillota > Sulfobacillia > JABLXB01 > JABLXB01 > SM1-B181. Next base: position 2,256 of record JAHDPS010000176.1, on the reverse strand, counting down.
GACGGAGAAGGACATCGAGTTCAGGAAGTCGTTTCTGAGGAAGATCGGCTATAAAATCTGATCGCCGCCTCCAGAGGCTTCGTTCGATATCAGACGCTGGACGATTTCGAGGGTCCCCCTGGTCAAATCCATCGTTGGCGCCTCTGTAAGGGGGACCCATCTCACTTCGCGGACATCCGAGCCCGGACTAATCTCTCCTCCCTCCGCCTCCGCCACGAAATCAATGATGACGTACTGGTACCGCAGTCTTCCGCGGTCGTCGCGCACAATACTGTCGAATACGTCGAACACGCGAACGGGCCTGATTTCGAGACCGCACTCCTCCATTATCTCGCGCTTGATGGCATCGCGGGCGTTTTCGCCGAGTTCAATCGCTCCACCGGGTACACTCCACTTGCCCTCGGCCGGCTCAGTACCCCTCTTTACCAGTAAGACCTCGCACCCGGAGTCGCTGCGCCGGGTCAAGACGGCGCCCACCGCCGCAACGGGCCGATCTGGATATATCCTGTTCACCTGGACTCCCCCCTACCCCGCAACCACACGACAGTACCATCTCCGCTCAACTCCACTCTCAATGAGCCGGTGGATTCGAGGTAACTCAAATAAGCGTGAAGGGCTGAAGAATTCAGGTAATACTGGGCAATCGTCCTCGGGGTCACTCCCATCCGCGAGCATACGCGCGAGACCACAGTCTCTGATGTTGCGCCTCCCCCCGCTTCCTCCAGGACGCACTCCTCGATCAGCCTGACCCTTTTCGCATTCGCCTCCACCGCCGACTCAGGCTCATCACAGATCCCGCCGTGACCGGGGATCACTACTTCCGCAGGGATCTGAGAAAGCCGCCCAAGGGTCTCGATATGAGAGCCAATATCCACGTTATAGGGTATTACATGCTTCGAGAGCTGATCGCATTGAAAGAACGCGTCCCCGCAAAAGAAGGCACCGTCTACGATGATGCCGACCTGGTTCGGGCTGTGGCCCTTGAGCGACTCCACTCTCATTGTGACGCCGCACACCTGTGTCTCGCCGTGATCTATTATGTGATCCACTCCGCAAGGCTCGGCCAAGGTGAATTTGTTCATGAGTCCCGAGGGAGGGCGAGCCCCGCCGAAGAGCGCGAATGGTTCGCTGAACGGCTCTTTCACCCACGCCTCTTCGAAGCCCGGCGCCCACACGCTGCTCCCTGTGCGTCTCTTGATCTCCGCGTTCCCCCCGATATGGTCGGCGTGGGCGTGCGTGTTCACGATGGCTCCCACAGTCCAACCGCGGTCGGATACCGCTCGAACGGCCCGTCTCGCCGAGCTTGAATCGAGCCCCGAATCCACCAGGACGACCACACCGTCATCCGACACGATGACCCCTATATTAGTCGCACCCGCAAGACAGAATACCCTCTTCGATACTTGGACAAGCTCCAACCCGGTGCGCCTCCCCTTCAAACATCCATGCGGTCATGGAGACTTGATCCAAGCATTCGGCGTCGCCCAGCCTCTGACCTGTCAAATCAAAGCCCCCGCGCTGACCCGTTTCAGGCGGGGTCGAAACGCGGGGGCAACGGGCGGAAGTCGGCCTACAGGGCCAGTTCCCCCCCGCCCGAGGGTATTACCTGCATTATCTTCTCTTCGTCACCCGTCAGCGCGTTAATGTATATCAGGAAGTCTGTGTCGCCCAGTTTTCCTCTGAATTCATACGCCAGCGCCTCGGTAAGATCCTCCAACGGAATCAGCGTCAGCCTTTGCTGAACTACGTGGAGTCTATGGCTCAGCCGCTTGCGGGCCTCTTCCATGGACAACTTTGGAGCAGGTATTTTTCGCTGGGTGTGCGACATTAGATATCCGAGAGCCTCGAATCCGGCGATCTCCCCGGTGTCGAGGGCCACCTGGACCTTAATTAGGTCGGAATATACCCTTATGCCATTTTCTTTGTGGACGAATAGGACGAAAGCGCTGTTTTCTTCCTTGACGGCATACGTCGGCTCTAGCGAAGTATAACCCCTCTGGGCCAGGAAGTCAGCCGCTCTCTGCCTGGCCTGTTCCAGGCCGAGGGACCCTTTCCCCGGGACTCGATCCGATGACATCCATACCACGTGCCCCCCAGTACGGCACACGTCCAGGAAGTACTGTGGCCCCGGCCCGCCCTGCGGCGCCACCTGCAGAGAATAGGCGGGGATCTTCCCCGTTGCTTCGTTCCTGACCCTGGCGGTGTACGTTGCGCCCGACGCCGATGGGACAAACGCGACGGCCTTGGCCATCGCTT
>JAHDPS010000245.1 GCA_018434225.1 Bacillota bacterium | reverse complement strand
TCTCCCCCTCGTCGGAAATCTGGACGAGGCCTTTCCTCTTCACCAGTTCACCGGGCATCTCTCCGCCGGCGCACATCTCGTCGAATATGGACTTGGCGATCTTGCCGCTGATGGAGCCGCCATCGATGATGGCGATGAGTTCCGCAATGTGGCGTGGGGTCACCCGCGCGTCCTCGATCTCCAGGCCGTTGGCGTTGAGGTACCTGGCCAATTCCCCCATGACCCAGTTGGATACCGTCTTCGGGCGCCCTTCTCCGGCCCCGTACAGCGCGACGCACTGTTCGAAGAAGTCGGCCATCCCCGGGGAAGCGGTCAATACGCCCGCGTCGTACTCGGGTATGCCCAATTCTGTCACGAACCTGAGCCTTCTGGCTTCCGGCAGTTCGGGAAGACTCCGGCGTATGCCCTCGACCCATTCGGCCTTCGGCCGTAGCGGGACCAGGTCGGGGTCGGGGAAGTACCTGTAGTCCTGGGCCTCCTCCTTGCTCCTGAGCGAGACGGTCACGCCCCTGGGATCGTCCCAGTGCCTCGTTTCCTGGAAGATCTCCCCGCCGTCCCGGATGACCTCGATCTGCCGCCCGATCTCGTACTCGAGGCCCCTGGCGACGGCCTTGAAGGAACCGATGTTCTTCAGCTCGACACGGGTGCCGAGTGTCTTCGATCCGGCCGGCATAATCGAGACGTTGGCGTCCACGCGGAGCGAGCCCTCCTCCATCTTACAGTCGGAGACGCCCGTATACTGGAGGACGTTCTTCAACGCGAGGAGGTAGTCCCTGGCTTCCTCGGGTGAGGATATGTCGGGTTCGGAGACGATCTCGATCAATGGTACACCTGATCTATTGTAGTCGACCAACGACGACGACGCGAGGTCGATGGACCCCTCGTGCACTAGCTTGCCCGTGTCGTCCTCCATGTGGAGTCGCTTTATCCTGATCTTCTTCCTGCCGGAGTTCGCGGCTATCTCGACGAACCCGTTGGTCGCCAGCGGGTAATCGAACTGCGAGTCCTGGTACCCCTTCGGCAGATCCGGGTAGAAGTAGTTCTTGCGATGGAACTGGCAGAACGGTTCGATCCGGCAGTTCAGAGCCAGGGCGGCCTTGACGGCCCGCTCGACGACCGCCTCATTGAGGACAGGCAAGGACCCCGGCAGGCCCAAGCAGACGGGGCATACCTGCGAATTCGGCGGCGCGCCGAACGCAGTCGGGCAGGAGCAGAACATCTTGCTTCGAGTATTCAATTCCACGTGGACTTCCAGGCCGATTACGGGTTCGAACGCCCGGCTCGCCCCTTTGGTTCCTTCAGGCATCGTCCTCACTCCTCCCCAAGCATCTTCGGCCTGATGCGACCTGTGTCGGACGCCTGTTCGTACGCATAGGCGGCCATCAACAGGGTGGCCTCGTCGAACGGCCTGCCGGTCATCTGCATGCCGACGGGGAGGCCCTTGCTCAGGCCGCACGGGATCGATATCGCGGGAACCCCCGCGAGGTTCACGGGGAGAGAGAATACGTCCGTCAGGTACATGAGCACGGGGTCGTCCATCCTGGAGCCGAGGGGGAACGCCACGGTGGGCGACGTGGGCCCGACCAGGATGTCATACCTCTCGAAAGCCCTGTCGAAGTCCTGCTTGACCAGCGTCCTAGCCTTTTGGGCCTTCAGGTAGTAGGCGTCGTAGTAACCGCTGCTGAGAGCGTAGGTGCCGAGCATTATCCGCCTCTTGACCTCAGCGCCGAAACCGCGGCTGCGGGTCTTTTGATACAGGTCGATCAACCCGGAAGCGTCTTCGCGAAGCCCGTATTTCACGCCGTCGAATCTCGCGAGGTTGGAGGATGCCTCCGCGCAAGCGATGATATAGTAGGCGGACAGCGCGTATTCGGTCCTGGGCAAAGAACACTCCTCGATGATGGCCCCGAGCCGCTCCAGCACTTTCAGGGCATCGCCGATCGCCTTCTTGACCCCGGGTTCGGCCCCTTCGCCCATGTATTCTTTCGGCACGCCCACCCTCAGACCGCGTATATCCATGCCTATCTTCCTGGAGTAGTCCCCCGCGGGCACGGGGGCGGACGTCGAATCCAGGGGATCGTGCCCGCCGATGACGTTCATCACTGCCGCGCAATCCTCGACGTTCCTGGTCATGGCGCCGACCTGGTCAAGGGAAGACGCGAACGCCACCACGCCCCAACGCGACACGGCGCCGTACGTCGGCTTCAACCCCACGATGCCGCATAGAGCGGCCGGTTGCCTCACGGAGCCGCCGGTGTCGGAACCGAGGGCGAATGGAACGAGGCCGGCGGCCACGGCCGCGGCCGAGCCGCCGCTGGAGCCCCCCGGCACCATATCGAGGTCCCACGGGTTCCTTGTGGGGAAGAACACCGATGTTTCGCAGGAAGACCCCATGGCGAACTCGTCCATGTTGGTCTTCCCCAGGAGGACCGATCCCGACTCGCGCAGCCTCGCCGCCACCGTCGCGTCGTGGGGCGGCGTGAACCGCTCGAGCATCGCGGACGCGCAGGTGGTCGGGATGCCGCTCGTGCAGATGTTGTCCTTCAAGGCGTGCGGGACGCCGAAGAGCGGCCCGATCCGCCCCGGGTCGCTCCGGCCGAGTTCGGCAATCTCGGCGTCGAGTCGCCGCGCGCGCTCAATGGCCTCGTCCCGGGTCACCCGGATGAACGATTTCAATTTGCCGTCCAGCCGGTCAATTCTGTCGAGAAAATGGGTCGTGACCTCGCGGATAGAGGTCCCGCCCCGCCGGATAGTAGATACCAGTTGCTTAAAGCCCATTTCGTGCAAACGATCCAAAGGCGGGCGCCTCCCCTCAAGATTCCTTGATCTTCGGGACTTTGAATAGTCCCCCCGCAGCGTCCGGAGCATTGGAGAGCGCGGTCTCCTGGGAAAGCCATTCCCGCGCCTCGTCCTTCCTGAACACGTTCTCCAGTCCGAGGACGTGCGATGTCGGGGGCACGCCGTCGGAGGGCAGTGTTTTCAACTTGTTGATATACTCGAGAATGCGGGACAACTGCATGGTGTATTCTTCAACCTCGTCCTCGCTAAGCTCCAGCCTGGCAAGACGTGCGACGTGCAATACCTCTTCCTTCGAAATCGTCATGACTTCACCCCCCGATGGCATGGTCCTTTCCCGCCATTTCAATGAATTCATCTTCGGACAATATCGTCGTGCCGAGTTCGAGCGCCTTTTCGTACTTGGAGCCCGGATCGGCGCCCACCACAAGGTAATCCGTGGTCCTGCTCACGCCGGACATCACCTGGCCGCCGAGATCGCTAATCACCTTCTCGGCCTCGTGGCGCTTCATCGTACTGAGCGTGCCCGTTACTACGAACCGCTTCCCGGCGAATGGTCTTGGTCCCTCCCGCTCCGGCTCGTTTTTCATCCTCACACCCGCGGCCGCGAGCTTCCGCAGGACCTCCCGGGTCTGATCCTGCCGGAAGAATCCCACGACGCTCTCCGCTATCTTATCGCCGATCTCCGGGATCGACTTGAGTTCCTCCCGGCCCGCCGACGCCAGGGCCTCCATGCTCGTAAACCTATCCGCCAACAGGCCGGCCACCTTGTCCCCGACGTGACGAATGCCCAGCGCGAATACAAGCCTGCCGATCGGATTATCCTTCGTCTTCCGTATTGCCTCGACCATGTTGGACGCCGACTTATCGCCCATGCGCTCGAGTTTCACAAAATCATCCCTGCCGAGGTAGTACAGGTCGGCGACATCCCTGACGAGGCCGTTGTCCAGCAATTGAGCGACGATGGCCGGCCCGAGGCCCTCGATGTTCATCGCGTCCCTGGAGGCGAAATGGATTATCCCTTCGCGGAGCTGCGCGGGGCACGAGACGCCCGTGCACCTCGCCGCCGCCTCGCCCTCGAATCTCACGACGTCCGCGCCGCACTCGGGGCACTTCCGCGGCATCGCGAACGGCGTTTCCGCCCCCGTGCGCCTTTCCTTCAGCACGGACACTATCTCGGGGATCACCTCTCCCGCCTTCTGCACCAGCACGTAATCACCTATGCGTACGTCCTTCTCCCTGATTATGTCCTCGTTGTGCAGGGTGGCGCGACCGACTGTCGACCCCGCTATCCTCACCGGCTCTAGTATCGCCGTGGGGGTGAGCACCCCCGTCCGCCCCACCTGGATCGAGACGTCTACGACACGGGTGACGGCCTGTTCGGGCGGGTACTTGAACGCGATCGCCCACCTGGGGCTGTGGGCCGTGGAGCCCAGGATCTCCCGCTGGGATATATCGTTTACCTTGATGACCATTCCGTCGATCTCGTAGGGCAATTCTCCGCGCCTGCCCGCCCATTCCTCCAGGTACGCGATGGCGCCGGCTATGGATTCGAAAGATCTATGAATGGGAACGGCAAATCCGAGTTCTTCGAGAAGGCGTAGCCCCTCCAGGTGAGTGGAGACGGCCGCGCGCCCCTGATCCTCCCAGTATCTGAGGTCGTACACGAGCGCGGCGAGCCTGCGACCCGCCGTGACCCGCGGGTCGAGCTGCCGCAGCGAACCAGCCGCGGCGTTGCGGGGGTTGGCGAACGGGGCCTCGCCGTCGCTCTCGCGCTCCTCGTTCAGGCGCTGGAACGCCCGCATCGGCATGTAGACCTCACCCCTGCATTCCATCCTGGCGGGCCGCCCTCCCTCCGGCCTGAGCCTGAGGGGTATGCTCCTTATGGTGCGCAGGTTCTCGGTCACGTCTTCGCCCGTCTCCCCGTCCCCCCTGGTCGCTCCCTGGACGAATACCCCGTCCTGGTAGACGAGTGAAACGGATAAACCGTCGATCTTCGGTTCGACCACGTATTCCACGGCGGACGACTCGCCCAGTATGCCCCTGACCCTGCGATCGAACGCCCTGATCTCCTCCGCCTCGAAGGCGTTGCCGAGACTCCGCATCGGGTACCTGTGCCTCACGGACTGGAACACGGGCAGGGGAGCGCCGCCGACTCGCTGAGTCGGCGAGTCCTGCGTCCTGAGGCCGGGGAAACGCTCCTCGATCCGCACGAGCTCTCTGAACAGCATGTCGTATTCCCGGTCGGAGATCTCGGGGCGATCCAGGACGTAATATAGATAGTCGTGGCGCCTTATGAGATCGCGCAGGTCCGCCGCTCTCTTCGCGGCGGTAGCCTCGCCGTATCCGGATACGTCCATGACGTCTACCACCCCGCGTCGTCGCCCACCTTCGACAATAGGCGGGCGGGTATCTCCTTGATGAACCGGGATTCAATGGCGGGCATCATCTCGCCGTACATCATTCTGTCTCGCGCACCAGTCAGATACAGCAGGTCCTTAGCCCTGGTCATTCCCACGTAGCACAGGCGGCGCTCTTCTTCCAGTTCCGCCTCGTCCCCCATCGCTCTCATGTGGGGAAACACGCCCTCTTCCATCCCGACCACGAAAACGACGGGGAATTCCAGGCCCTTGGCGGTGTGAAGGCTCATCATCGAGACGGTATCCTGGACATCATCGTACGAATCCTGATCGGTCGTCAGGGCGACGTACTCCAGGAACGCGTCCACCGCCCCTTCCACGGCCGATCCCTCGAATTCACGGGCCACGTTGAGGAGCTCCTTCAGGTTTTCGACCCTGCTCATAGCCTCTATACTACCCTCCGCCTCAAGGGAGGCGAGGTATCCGGTACGATCGAGTATATCGTCGATGAGGAGGAACAACCCCTTCTCCAGGCTCCCGGCCAATGACCCCATCATCTCGCCGAACGCCTCGACCCTGCGGGCGGCGGACGGCTGGAGGTCCTCGATCTCGCCGGCCCGACCCATCGCGTTCAGCGGGGCGATGCCCTCGCGAGAGGCGTAGGAGATGACCTTCTCCACTGTCCTCTCCCCGATCCCGCGTTTCGGTGAACCGATGGCGCGCCTTAGGCTGACCGCGTCCGCCGGGTTTCGAACGAGCCTGACGTACGCCAGGATGTCCTTGATCTCTTTTCTCTCATAGAACCTCAGGCCCCCGACTATGCTGTAGGGAACGTTCATCGTGGGGAATACCTGCTCGAACGCCCTCGACTGGGCGTGCGTCCTGTACAGGATGGCGAACGACGAAAAGGCCAATCCGAACGCATCCCTGAGCCTCCTGATTTCCCCAGCGACGAACACGGCCTCAGAAGTCTGGTCGGGAGACCTGTAGTATATAACCGGCTGCCCAAGACCGCTGTCCGTCCACAATCGCTTCTCCATCCGCGAGGCGTTGTGCTTTATCACGTGCCAGGCGGCGTCCAGTATACTCTGGGTGGATCTATAGTTCTGCTCCAGCTTGACCACCTTTGAGTCGGGGTAGTCCCGTTCGAACTCGAGAATATTCCTTATATCGGCGCCGCGGAACTTGTATATTCCCTGATCGTCGTCGCCGACGACGAAGACGTTCCTGTGCCGGGCGGCCAGCATCCTCACTATTTCGTACTGCGCCCTATTGGTGTCCTGGTACTCGTCCACCAGGATGTAGCGGAACAGCCCCTGGTAATACTCCAAAACGTCCGCCCTTTCGCGGAACAGTCTCACCGTCTCGAACAGGATGTCGTCGAAGTCGAGAGCCCCGCTCTCTCGGAGTTTGCGCTGGTAAATGCGGTAAACCTCCGCGCACCGTTCCTCGAAGAAACCCGCCGCCCCCCCGGACATCTCCGCCGGGTTCCGCAGGCTGTTCTTCGCGCGGCTTATCGTCGCCAGCACGGCGTGGGGTGAGTACTTCTTGTCGTTCAGGTTCAACTCCTTGAGAGATTCTCGCACGACGGTGAGCTGGTCGTCCGTGTCGAATATGGTGAAATTCCGCTTGCCCCCGATCTTGTCGTAGTCCCGGCGGAGTATCCTGACGCAGGCGGAGTGAAACGTGGAGACCCACGCGTCTCTCGCCAGGCCGTCGAGCACGCCGGCCAGCCTTGACTTCATCTCGCCGGCCGCCTTGTTCGTGAAGGTGATTGCAAGGATCCTGGACGGATCCACGCCCGTCGAGACGAGATGGGCAAAGCGGTGTATGAGCACGCGGGTCTTTCCGCTGCCCGCGCCCGCCAGCACGAGCACAGGTCCGGAGACGTGAGCGGCGGCCTCCCTCTGCTGGGGGTTGAGGCCGTCAAGAATGGTCGAGGAACGCTCAGGCTCGTAATCCATGTGGACTCCTTTCCCTCTTCCTACAGGGTGATTATACCACAAGGTCGCCCCCACTTGACGCGCTCTGATGGCGAAGTGGCAGGGGGAAAACGTTCGCTTCAGGAAGGGAAAGTAGGGTATCTGTAGAAGGTAGTGTATTTTAGAACCTGTTTTAGTACTCTCCCCGGCACTGAAAGGAGAATAGGACGTCCAAGTATGAACCAGTCCATAACAACCCAGCCCATCATAGTGCAAAGTGACATGACTATCCTCGTAGAAGTCGCCAATCCCTCGTATGAGATAGCGAGGGACCTGCTCCTGCGGTTCGCGGACCTCGAGAAGAGTCCGGAGCACGTACATACATACAGGATCACCCCTATCTCGCTATGGAACGCAGCCGCAAGCGGAGCGACCGCGACGGAAATACTCGACTCGCTTGAATCCCTTTCGAGGTACCCAATCCCTCAAAACGTCCGTCGCGATGTGGAAGAGTACGTCGGCAGGTACGGCTGGTTGAAGCTCGTGTCGACCGGCGACGGGCTTTGCCTTGTTTCCAGGGATGAAGCGGCAATCGCACACGCGCTCCACCATCCATCGGTGAAACCGTTCATCTCGAACCCCGTCGACAGCCGGACTGTCCTCGTGCGACCCGACTGCCGCGGCAGGATCAAACAGGCGCTCACCAGGATAGGATACCCCGTCGAGGACCTGGCTGGATACGTTGATGGAGAGCCCCTCCGGCTATCGCTGAGGTCGACCTGCAAGTCGGGAGACAGCTTCCGCCTGAGGCGATATCAGGAGAGGGCCGTGAACAGGTTCTACGCCGACGGCTCCGACAACGGCGGGAGCGGGGTCATCGTACTGCCTTGTGGCGCGGGGAAAACCATAGTCGGCATGGGCGTGATGTCCAGAGTGGGGGAACAAACGCTCATCCTATCCACCAACGTCGTAGCGGTACGGCAATGGATGGACGAGTTGCTCGATAAGACGACTCTCGGCGAGGACGACATAGGCGAGTACACGGGAGAGAAGAAGGAGATCAAACCGGTTACAGTGAGCACCTACCAGGTACTTACCCATTCAAAGAACAAGGGGCAGGAATATCCCCACTTCTCCCTGTTTTCTCAGCGGAACTGGGGCCTCATCATCTACGACGAGGTCCATCTGCTGCCGGCTCCCGTCTTCCGGATCACGTCGGAGTTGCAGGCCCGCCGGCGGCTCGGGCTGACGGCTACGCTCGTCCGCGAGGACGGTCGCGAACACGAGGTATTCAGCCTCATCGGCCCCAAGCGCTTCGACGTCCCATGGAAGGACCTGGAGAAAGACGGATGGATCGCCACCGCATCGTGCTACGAGGTAAGAGTGGAGATGGATTCGGACAGGAGGCTCGAGTACGCCGTCGCCGAGGAGAAGAACAAGTCCCGGGTGGCCGCCGAGAACCCCAGGAAACTCGACATCGTGATGTCCCTGCTTAGGGCGCACCGGGGCGATCAGGTGCTCGTTATCGGACAGTACCTGAACCAGCTCCACGAGATCGCGAGACTGACGGGCGCGCCGCTCATAACCGGCCAGGTGCCGAACTCGCAAAGGCGGGTACTGTACGAAGAATTCAAGAGCGGAAGGATCGGGCTTCTCGTGGTTTCGAAGGTCGCGAACTTCGCGATTGACCTCCCCGACGCCAGCGTCGCCATACAGGTTTCGGGCACGTTCGGTTCGAGGCAAGAGGAGGCCCAGAGGCTCGGGCGGATCTTGCGCCCAAAGAAGAACGGGGCGAAGGCCAGACTGTATTCATTGGTGACGAGGGATACCAAGGACCAGGAATTCGCGCAGAACCGGCAGCTTTTCCTTACCGAACAGGGCTACCAGTACACCATATTGAGCGAGGCGGAACTGCCGGCTGAGTTGAAGGGGGCCCAGGCATGATGGATCTTGCCGAGTGCCTGAGGCACCTGCCCCAACACCACGTGTCGAGGATAGCCAGGGACTTCGGTTTCGACGGCAGGTCCCTGCCTTCGGATCTCGTGGGAACGCTTTCAGACAGGATCAAGGACGTCCCCTACCTTTCGCGGGTGGCCTCGTCACTAAGTGAAGAGGAACTGACGGCGCTCAAGATGGTCGCCCTGTGCGGCGGGGGCAAGGGCATCGTGGTGGAGAAATGCCACCAAAAGCTGAACGAACTGACGAGGAAATGGAGAAGAAACGGCGCGAAGGTGCTGGATGTCCTCATCAGGGCGGGGCTGGTATACACCGGGCGCGAGAACTACAGGCAGATATATTTCATCCCGAACGATTTGCGCGGGCCCGTAGTGAGGGTGCTAATGCCGTCGATCCTGGATCGCATCTCCACGAGGGACCGCGTCGCAAGGGCGACGGACCCCGAACCGATGATGCCGACGAGACACATCCACCTGTTCCTGTCTTACCTGAAAAAGAACCAGGTGAGAATAGCCCAGAGC
>JAHDPS010000148.1 GCA_018434225.1 Bacillota bacterium | reverse complement strand
GGTGCGATGGAAAGGGAGAATTCGGTAATGAGACAACGTATGGGTTTCGGTACACTCGCCGTACATGGCGGGCAGAAGCTCGACCCCATCACCAGATCATGCTTGACCCCCATATACCAGACCGCGTCCTATGTCTTCCGGGATTGCGCCCACGGCGCGAGGCTGTTCACCGGAGAAGAAGAGGGCGACATATACTCCAGGATATCGAATCCAACTTGCAGCGCGTTCGAGGACAGAATGGCCGTCCTGGAAGACGGGAGCGCCGCGGTCGCAGCCGCCTCCGGCCAGGCGGCCATGGCATACTCCGTGCTCGCCATCGCTTCCCACGGGGATCACGTCGTTGCGGCATCCAATCTGTACGGCGGGACCTACTCCTTCCTGGCGTCGACACTCAAGAGGTTCGGAGTGGGCGTGACGTTTGTGCCGCCAAACGACCTTGATGCGCTCAACCGCGCCATTACCCCTCGCACCAGGGCGGTTTATGGAGAGACGATAGGAAACCCGGCGCTCGACGTACTGGACCTCGAGGGGACGGCCTCGGTGGCGCACTCCCGCCGTATCCCGCTGATCATCGACAACACCTTTGCTACTCCGTATCTTTGCAGGCCGTTCGAATACGGCGCGGACATCGTCGTACATTCCGCCACGAAATACATATGCGGTCACGGGAGCTCAATAGGGGGCGTCGTGGTGGACTCGGGCAGATTCGATTGGACCAGCGGAAATTTCCCCGAGTTCACATCCCCCGAACTGGGCACCGGTGGTTCGAGCTGGGTGGACAGGTTCGGAGAGGCCGCTTACGCGGAGAAGGTAAGGGCCCAGATGGTGAAGGACCTTGGCGGCTGCCTAGCCCCTTTCAACGCATTCCTGTTCCTGATGGGGCTGGAAACGCTCCACGTGCGCATGGAACGCCACTGCTCCAACGCTCAAGCTGTTGCAGAGTACCTTGCCTCCCATCCGGGCGTGCAGTGGGTGCGCTATCCGGGGCTCGAAGGAGACCCTTCGAATCTTCTCGCCCGTAAGTGCCTCAAGGGAGGGTTCGGGGCCATGATAGCGTTCGGAGTAAAGGGCGGTCTCGAAGCGAGCCGGACGTTCGCAGACTCGGTCGAGCTGATTATGCTACTGGCGAACCTTGGCGACACCCGTTCTCTGGTCGTGCATCCCGCGACGACAACTCACCACGAACTTACCCCGGAGCAGCGGCAGGCTTCAGGCATCTCCGATGATCTTCTTAGACTCTCGGTGGGTATCGAAGACGCGAACGACATCATAGATGACGTCGACCGGGCGCTGAGAGCGGCCGTCAGGGAGTAGATTGGGCACTTTGGAGGGGGTATCGGAAAGCGCGGTCGCCGGGGGCCCCGCCGGGCGATCGAGCCATTGATTGAATCGGCCTCGCACCCGAGGTGTTGGTCGGGCGCGGATCGCCAGTCTACAAGGGCTTATGAGCGACTGAGCGCGGACCGCCCGTCGTCGGATCGATCCGCGGAAACTGGTTCCAGGAGAGAACGTGGATGGCAGCCCAGGGCGCCGTTTTCTTGACTTCCCCCCCTGGGTATGCTATCCTGTTTGTAGATGTTACCAGGGAGGAAGTCCAATTGTTCAGCGTCGGCGACAAGGTCGTTTATCCAATGCATGGAGCCGGTGTGATCGAGGCCATAGAGGAACGGGAGGTCCTGGGACAGAAACAACAGTACTACATCATGCGACTTCCTGTTGGAGATATGAAGGTCATGATACCGACGAACAACGTCAGTTCAGTCGGGCTGCGCCAGGTTATCGGCGAGACCGAAGTGGATAAGGTATTTGCCGTGCTCAAATCATGCAGGACGAAGATGTCGACCAATTGGAACCGGCGGTACCGCGCTAATCTGGAGAAGATCAAGAGCGGAAATATCTACGAGGTTGCGGAGGTCGTCAGGAATTTAGTCCTTCGCGACAGGGAGAAGGGGCTATCGACCGGCGAGCGGAAGATGCTCGATAGCGCCAGGCAGATCCTCGTAAGCGAACTCGTGCTCGCGAAGGGCATAGAGGAGAAAGCGGCCAACAACATACTGGATGAAGTTCTAGCGTAGTACCACGGCTTGTCGGAAAAGGATTGTGTTTGTGGGCGCCTTACCGCCAAACGTGCGGGTGGCGCCCGTTATTCAGCTTGAACGGGTTTCCACCTTGTCCTATAATGGTTTGGGTAAGAAGACCGGCGTCTCGCGCTGGAGATAGGGGGATGAAAATACTTGAGCCAGGCAGTCCGCAGGGCGGCGTTCTTTGCGGGTCTAGTCCTGGGAGCCGTCTCGGGATTCTACAGCGCAGGACCACTCCTGAGATTCGGCAGCCTCAGTCTGTCAGGCGGTCAGTATATAGGGATCGTCGTATTCGGGACCGCTTTCGGCGCGCTCCTGGGCGCACTCATAGGTCCGCGGATTGCGTTCGCAGGCTGGCAGCTGGTATCGTGGGTTGAGGGACGGCTCCACAGGGCGTCATTGCAGGATATCGTGTCTGGGGCTCTGGGCCTTGTAGTTGGACTTATAATCGCTAATCTCCTGAGCCCCGCTCTTTCCAGGATTCCGGTGGTTGGATCGTATATATCCACCGCCGTTATGCTGATGCTGGGGTATCTTGGATGGGCGGTCCTCATAAAGAAGAAGGACGACCTGGCTGGAATCATTGGGATTTTCCGGCTGGGAGGTCGCGCCGACAAATCCTCCCCGGGCGTGCCCATGGCTCAGGCGAAAATCCTTGATACTAGCGTCATAATAGACGGGAGGGTCGCCGACATCTGCAAGACGGGATTCATCGAGGGTCCCATCGTCATCCCGGGGTTTGTCCTTGAGGAGCTCCGGCACATCGCCGATTCTTCCGACGTGCTCAAGCGGAACCGCGGCAGGCGGGGTCTCGAAGTCCTCAACCGCATCCAGAAGGAGCTCGACGTCCAGGTACAGATATATGAAAAAGACATCAGCGGCCTCACGGAGGTCGACTCGAAGCTCGTGAAACTGGCCAAGATACTGGGCGGGCGCATCATCACCAACGACTTCAACCTGAACAAGGTGGCGGAGCTGCAAGGGGTGCGGGTGCTAAACATAAACGAGCTCGCCAATTCCGTCAAACCCGTCGTATTGCCGGGCGAGGAAATGACCGTGCATGTCATTAAAGGCGGGAAGGAATCCGGCCAGGGAGTCGCCTATCTTGACGACGGCACCATGATAGTCATCGATGGGGGAAAGCGTCACATCGGTGAGACGATCGGCGTCATGGTCACGAGCGTCCTCCAGACAGCGGCCGGCAGGATGATATTCGCCAAGCCCAGGTATCCATTCGAGCGCGCCGTACAGTAGGGCCGGGGACGGGCTCAGTCCTCGGCCTCTTCCGCGAGGTACAGAAGGCGGCTGAACCTGGTGGCGTGCATCATTTCGTCCGTTTGAGCCTCGTAGAATACCCTCATCACCCTTGGGTCGCACGTGGATAGCAGGATGCCGCGGTAGAATTCGGCGTCCTCCAACTCGTCGTATAACGATTCCTTCAATCCCTCGGCGTATGTTTTAAAGGTGGGCGATGGGACCTGGCCGAGAACGGGCGGCACCCCGGTCAGGCAGCGGTAAAGCTGCTGGAAGGCCGCGAAATGCTTCCTTTCGTCGCCTATTATCTTTTGCAGGTTCATCTTATCCTCTTCCGTCGTGGCCATGCCCAGGAGCTTTGTATATCTCTGAATGGCCCCCGCCTCTCCCGTTATCGCTTTCTGTATGTTAGCGAGGAGGCGATACCATGGATCCGTTTCCGGATACTCGGGGCAGGGCGACTGATACGGCATCATAATCAGATACTCCCCTCTGTTCGACGCCTCGCCGATTCGGCTGCGCGGTGTCTTTTTCATGTCGCGTCTATACATAATATGATGCCTATCAGTAAACTGTGTGGTTGGCGGGGGCGCGTCGCCTTGAATCCCCGAAACAGCAGGCGGTATAATGAGCTCATGCATATCGTCGGAAGTGTAAGCGAGAAAGCGCCGTCGGGAGCCGTGGCCGTAGTGGTGGCGGCGGGGCGCTCCGAGAGATTCGGATATCCAAAGAAGCAATTTGTAGAAGTCCGCGGTCTTCCGCTCCTTGCGCACACGCTGAGGGCGATGGAACGCAGCCCACTGGTCAAGGGGATCGTCGTTGTTGTTGCCCCCGAAGATGTGGGTTTCGCGAGGTCCGAGATCATCCCGCGTTCAGGGTGCTCAAGGATTATCGATGTCGTGGCCGGCGGCCCTTCGAGGCAGGAGTCGGTCAGGATCGGCGCATCCAGGGTCGCGGACGATGTCGATTGGGTGCTAATCCACGATGGTGTTAGGCCGAACGTGGAGCCGGACATCATCGAGCGCGTGCTGGCCGCCGCCTGTGAAACGGGAGCGGCGACACTCGGATTACCGGTATTCGAGACTATCAAGCGAGCGGCGCCCGACGGAGCCGTCGAGCGCACCCTGGATAGGCAGGGGCTCTGGAGGATCCAGACCCCGCAAGCGTTTCGTAGGGATATTCTCATGCGTGCCCATTCACTCGCGGCGGGGGCGAACCTGCGAGCGACTGATGATGCCGCTCTTGTGGAAGCGGCGGGGGTGAGAGTGGCGCTCGCCGTCGGGGACGAGGCAAACATCAAGGTGACTACGCCGGGAGACTTTTACGTTGTGGAGAGCGTAATGATGAGAAGTGATCGTATTCTCAGCGGGGAGACCAGGGTCGGCATCGGGTATGACGTTCACAGGTTGATCCCTGGGGATGGGATCGTGCTGGGCGGCGTTCGCATACCGGCCGCGTCTTCGCTGGAGGGCCATTCAGACGCCGACGTCCTGTGCCACGCAGTAATGGACGCGTTACTGGGCGCCATTGGCGAGAGAGACATCGGGTTTCATTTTCCCGACGACGACCCAGCATACAAGGGGGCGTACAGCCTCGATCTATTGCGGCGAGTGGCGCAAATGGCGTCGTCAAGGGGATTCGGGGTCGCCAACGTCGATACCGTGCTGGTGGCCGAACGGCCGAGGATCGCCGGGTATGTCGAGGAGATGAAAGAGCGGCTGGCCTCGGCCCTCGGCGTGATCGCCGCCACTGTGGGAATAAAGGCTACGACTTCGGAAGGCGTAGGTTTCGCCGGGCGCGGCGAAGCCGTTTGCGCATGGGCCGTTGCCGTGCTCCGAAGGATTGGGGGCGAAGCAGTTTGACGCTGAGAGTGTATAATACCTTTTCCCGCGAAAAGGAAACCCTGGTGACGCGGGAACCCGGGAAAGTGGCGGCGTACGTTTGCGGGGTCACGCCGTACAGCCGAAGCCACATCGGCCACGCGAGGCCGAGTATCGTGTGGGATACAATCCGCAGGTACCTGGGATACAAGGGGTACGAGGTATTCGCCGTGCAGAATTTCACGGACATCGACGACAAGATCATCGCGGCCTCCGCCCGCGAAGGGATTCCGTTCCGGGAACTCGCGGACAAGTATAGCGCCGAGTACCTGGAATCCATGGACATGCTCAAGGTCCGCAGGGCGGACATGTACCCCAGGGCAACCGATCACATCGCCGATATTATTGAGATGATAGAGACCCTGGTGAAGAAGGGTCACGCTTACCCGTCGGGGGGCGATGTCTACTTTGACGTGAGCAGTTTCGAGGGTTACGGCAAGTTGTCGCGCCGTTCGCCCGAAGACATGATGGCAGGCGCACGGGTAGACCCGGGCGAGAAGAAGGACGACCCGATGGATTTCGCGCTCTGGAAGGGCGCGAAACCGGGCGAGCCCTCCTGGGACAGCCCGTGGGGGCCGGGGAGGCCCGGCTGGCACATAGAGTGCTCCGCTATGTCAGTTCGTTACCTGGGCGACGGTTTCGATATGCACGGAGGTGGGACGGACCTCATATTCCCTCACCACGAGAACGAGATAGCCCAGTCCGAGGCATACACCGGTCGGGCGCCGTTCGTCAGGTATTGGTTGCACAATGAGCTGGTGAATCTCAAGGGCGAGAAGATGTCGAAATCCATCGGAAACATAATCACCGTTCAGGAGATACTCGGCAGATTTGCACCTGAGGTAATCAGGCTGACCATGTTGTCTGCCCATTACCGGTCGTCGTTGGAGCTGTCTGATGAATCCATAGAGGCTGCGGAGAAGGGGTGGCGGAAACTCGAGGGCGCGCGGGACAACGCCCGCGCCTACATTCGAGGGTCAGGGGCGAAGCCCGACGCCGGGGCGGAGATATCGGTGAACGCCAGGCGCAGGTTCGAGGAGGCCATGGACGATGACTTCAACACCGGCCTGGCGATTGGGGTGCTGTTCGACCTCGCTCGAGACATTAACAGCGCCGTCTCGGAAGGGCACGGGAGCGGCCGGGGCAAGGTCGAAGCGATAGCGGGCGCGCTCGACACCCTGGAGGAACTGGCCGGTATCATGGGCATATTGAGGGATGCTGATACGAAGGACCGCAACGCCGAGGGCGACAGCGCGGAGATCGCGGACGCCTTAATATCGATTATCCTGGACTTACGGGAGTCGGCGAGGAATAAGAGGGATTGGGAGACCTCTGACGCGGTCAGGTCGCGTCTCGCGGAATTGGGGTTCGTTATAGAGGACACTCCTCATGGTCCCAGGTGGAAGAAGGAAAGGCGGGAGTGAGCCAGTTGGACGTGGTATTGCTCGGGCACACGCCGGACCCTGAGAAGGCGGTGGCCATGGCCGCCAGGCTGTGTTATTCAGATGCTGGTATCGGCGAGCTGTTGGATCAGCTGGACCAGGCGGAAGTCACCAGGCTTGTGCGTAGCCTGCGGGATATGGGGCATCTGTCGCCGTTAGAACACGCTTCGTTTTCGTTCGGTATTTCGGGTGTGAGCAGGGCGCTCTCACACCAACTCGTCCGCCACAGGATAGCCTCCTTTTCGCAGAAGTCACAGAGGTACGTGAGCGAAAGCAGGTTCGACTTCGTCGTTCCGTCCAGTATCTCCCGGAATGCGGAAGCGCTCCGCCTGTTCATCGGCGGGATGCGTGAGATCCAGGGGTGGTACAACGCCATGGTCGACCTCGGGATCCCCAAAGAGGACGCCCGTTACGTGCTTCCCAACGCCTGTACGACCCAACTCGTTTGTACTTTTAATGCGAGGAGCCTGCTCAACTTCTTTACGCTAAGGTGCTGCTCCAGGGCGCAGTCGGAGATCAGGGAACTCGCCCGGAGGATGCTCGGGCTGGTCAAGGCGGTCGCTCCGGCCGTATTCGAAAAAGCGGGGCCGCCCTGCGTGAGTGAGGGAAGATGTAGGGAGGGCCGCATGTCGTGCGGCGGTTTCGGCGGGCCCCTGGACGGGGCTGACGAACCAGGAATGCACAATGGGCCGGGATCATAGACTGGGAAATGATCTCATCCTCGGACGAAACCCCGTCTCAGAAGCACTCAAGGCAGGAGCGCGGGTTAGAAGGGTATACATAGCCAGGGGCCTCAGAGGTCCACGGATAGAGTCGCTGGTCGAGGAGGCGCGTTTCCGTGGAGTCCCGGTGGAAGAAGTCGACAGGGCCAGGCTGGACCTGATAGCCGGACAGCAAGCCTCCCTTAAACACCAGGGTGTAGTGGCGATCG
>JAHDPS010000181.1 GCA_018434225.1 Bacillota bacterium | reverse complement strand
TCAACGCGAAGCGCTCCCTCGCGCGCCTACTGCGGAAGAGGGCTGCCGGAGGGGCCGCTGTCGTTGTCGTCACGCACGACGTGGACATGGCGGCGGACTGCGGTTCTCGCGTCATAGTGATGTCGCGGGGAGCCGTCGTCGCGGACGGTCCTCCACAATACACGCTTGATGGCGCCCTGTTCTACTCCCCACAGGTCAACAAGCTGTTCCGGCCGTGGGTCGAGGGCGTGGTGGCATACGATCGCGCGCTCTCGCTTTTGAGGGAGGGATGGATTCATGCTGTTTGAACAACGAGCGATCATGTCTATCGTGGTGGCGGCGGGAATACTCGCCGCTGGGGTCCGGGCATACGAGAGGTCGACCTCGTCCCCCGTCACCATCGCCGTCGTGGCCAGCCTGGCGGCCCTGGCTTCGGCCGGTCGCGTGGCATTCGCCTCTATCCCGAACGTGCAGCCGACCACGTTCATCGTCGCGACGACCGGCGTCGTCCTCGGGCCATCCCAGGGCTTCATGGTGGGCGTTCTCTCCGCCCTGGCCTCCAACGTCTTCCTGGGGCACGGGCCCTGGACCGTTTGGCAGATGGCCGCCTGGGGCGCGGTCGGCGCCAGCGCCGGATTGCTCGGGGTCATCGTCCCCGGCGCGAATCACAAACACCTTGCCGTGTTTTCCGGCCTGTGGGGCTTCCTTTTTGGTTTGATAATGAACGCCTGGTACTGGCTTTCGTTCACCTTCCCGCTGAGCCTCAAGACCCTCGTCATCGTCGAGGCCGCGGGCATTTGGTTCGACATCATGCACTCAGCCGGCAACGTCGCGTTCGCCCTCGTCTTCGGCGATCAAATGTTGAGGATCCTCAGGCGGTTTTCCAGGCGGCTCACCCATTTCGCTAAAGCGCTTCTTCTTATCGCGGCTTTAATGACTTCCGGCGGCCTGCCGGCGGCCGCGGCGCCGTCACTTTCCACCGGGGAGGTGGAGAGCGCCATCGCCCGCGGGATCGTTTACCTTCGCTCATGCCAGAACGATGACGGGGGCTTCCCGCTGTCGCCGGGGGGCGAATCGTGCGAGATGGCCACGTCCTGGGCGGTGATGGCGCTCAAAGCGGTGGGGTTGGACCCGAATTCCGGGGATTGGCGGAAGAAGGGCGGAGGGCCCGGGGGGGTTCTTCTCTCCGTGGAGGGTTTCCACGACCACCGCCCGGCCTCGTCCACCGATATCGCTCGCCGGATCCTCGCGCTCCGCGCCCTGGGAGTAGACCGCCACAAACCTGACATCGATCGCCTCGCGGGAGCGTTGGCTTCGAGGCAAGGGAATAACGGTGACTTCGCCGGCGAGAACGAAGAGGGTCTCCTGAACGCGCAGTTCTGGTCCATCATCGCGCTCGCGCATGAATCGCGGGCAATAGTCGATCGCGACGCGGCGCTCGAATCCCTGCTAGCCGCCGCCAACAGCGACGGGGGATTCGGCTACGCCAGGGGCCTCCCGAGCGACCCGGACGACACCGCCGCGGCCATCCAGGCCATGATCGCCCTGGGGGAAAGGGGCGAACGGCTGGCCCGCTCGGTACGATATCTGGCGGGGACCGTATCGCGGGACGGAGGCGTCGTCTGGCAGGGCGGGCGCCCCAACGTGGCGTCGGCCGCGTGGGTCGCTCAGGCACTCAGTGCGGCCCTCCCCTATTCCCCCGGCGAGATAGCGGCGCCGCTCGCCGCCCTGAAATCGTGGATGCGCTCGCTCCAGACACCCGGCGGTTCCTTCATGTACATGGAGGGCGTGAGTTCGATGCCAGTTTGGATGACCACTCAAGCAATACTGGGTCTCTCCGGTCTTCCGTTCCCCCGGGCGGTTGGATTCTCCGACTTGCCGCCGTCCCACTGGGCTGCTCAGCAGGTCAATCGCCTGGCCAGGTCCGGCGCCGTGAAAGGCTATCCCGATGGTGGATTCAGACCTAGCGACTGGATGACGCGAGCCGAGATAGCGAGTCTAGTTGACAACATAATTAATGCCCGCGAAGCGGAGGTGGCCCGCGAAGCGGATGGCGCCTCGTCCCAGCCTGCTTTCCGGGATGTGCCCCGTTCGCACTGGGCCTTCGCCCCCATAGCCAGGGTCTCCGGACTCGGCATAATCAAGGGACTGGCCCGCGATACATTCGGCCCCGAGGCGCAGGTCACGGGCGGGCATGTAGCGGCGCTCGCGTGCAGGCTCGCGGGAATCCCGGAGCCGGCGGCGTACCCGGGGGAGGCGTGGTACGGGCCATTTATCTCAGCAGCTTCAGCCGCCTGCCTGTTGTACCCCGGTTTCGACGCTCGGCTGCCTGCGCCCAGGGCGGGATGCGCCTATGCCCTGGCGCGGGCGGACGAGATGATGAGGGAAAGGCGATGAATGGCCGCCGTCAACGGCCCCCTGCTCATGTGACCTCTAATAAAGTTAACCTGTAGGACATCAGGAGGAGGTCGTTCACAACGGTGGACGACCTCCGCAGGATGCCCTCCTTGCGGAAGCCGCACCTTTCGTAGCAGCGCACCGCCCGCTTGTTGGCCGGGTCGACGCGAAGATATACCTCTTTGAGGGATCTCCTTTTCCTGAGCATCCCCAGGGCCAGAGTGATGGCTATCCGACCGAGGCCCCGGTCCCTATAGTCCGCCTCGCCGATACACACGCGTATTTCAACGCTGCCGGCCTTCCAATTGATATGATCCAGGATTATGTACCCTATCGCCGCGCCG
Organism: Bacillota bacterium; assembly: GCA_018434225.1. Taxonomy (GTDB): domain Bacteria; phylum Bacillota; class Sulfobacillia; order JABLXB01; family JABLXB01; genus SM1-B181. The sequence continues at coordinate 3,507 of JAHDPS010000181.1, read as the reverse complement.
CCGCATTCTATCGCCAGGACTCTACGGGTCCGGTCGCTCGAGTACGCCGTTATCCCCGCCGTCCCCAGCCATTTTCTTACTTCGTCGTCCTTTTCCCACGACCGGAGCAGGGGAATGTCGTCCGGGGCAAACGGCCGCAGCGCCACCTCGGGGCTGGGAGCCAAAGATCAATCTCCCCTTCAATACTGATTGAGCAACGAACAGAGATGGACTTCGACGCCCCCGGCGTCGCCCCTTTATGTAAATTGCGCCAGGCCGTCCCGCCACTTTGTGTTTCCGCGTGGAGGAGTTGCCTTCAGTCCCATCGAATATGCATTGATGAATATTCAGGATCGCATAGACGATCCCGGCGGAAGCCGGATAGGAGGACTAACATGACTGCGAATGGAGCCACCTACGGTGTACGGGACGAGTATTCCTTTCTCCGGCGAGTGCTTGTGAGACGTCCAGGCCACGAGTTCGCGAACATGAGACAATACGGCCTGTGGGGATACCCAGGAAAGCCGGATCTAGTGAAGGCGCAGGCGGAACACGACGAATTCACGTCTATTCTGAAGCGGGAGGGCGTCGATGTAATACAGCAGGAAGAAGTCCACCCTGACAAACGGGAGCCCATGTTCACCCGCGATTCCTCCGTAATGACTCCCGAAGGCGCAATACTTTGCAGGTCAGGCAATCCGCTGAGGCGAGGCGAGGAGGAGTACAGCGCCAGGGTATACAAGGCTCTCGGAATCCCGATCATTCACGCGATCGACGGCGAGGGTACATTGGATGGCGGCGATACGCTCTGGTTGGATCCCGATACCTTCCTCGTGGGACACTCCTATCGCACCAATCACGAAGGTTATCGCCAGCTGCGCTCGGCAATGGAGGGAGCCTGCGTAAAACGAGTGATCCAGATCCCGTTGCCCCATTACACCGGCCCGAGTTACTTAATCCATCTCATGTCGCTGATCTCCCCCGTCGACCGGGATCTGGCCGTCGTGCATACGAGGTACGCGCCAATCATACTTCTCGAGTTGCTCAAGGAACGCGGGATCGATTGGATCGAGGTCCCGGACGGGGAGTTCCGGCTGGGGCCCAACGTACTGGCGATATCGCCGAGGAACGTTGTGATCCACGCGGGGAATCCCGTGACAAAGCGCCGAATGGAAGAGCGCGGCTGTCGCGTACACGAGTACAAGGGCGAACAGATATCCGACATACCGTGCGGAGGCCCAACCTGCCTGACGAGGCCGATCCTGCGCTCAGCCTGACGGCGGGCGATTGATGCTAGAGGCTCCTGGGTGAATCCAGGGGCCTCGTCGTTTGTGTAACCGCCTGTGATCTGCTCGTGAACTGTTCGGGCCGCACGACATCCCCACGACATCGCGGGCATACGGCATCCCGGGCATTCGGCAACGGCACCTACATTGAGCGCCGCCGCCCGACCCTCAGCCATATCAAGATCCCCGCAAAGCATATCGCCAGCGTAAACCCCAGGACAACGTTACGGTCAAGGGACCTCTTCGCCCGACCCAATTCGGCATCCAATCGCCGCTCCAGGTCATCCACGTCCAGGGACCCCAAGGGAGTCCCCTCGTCGATAGACCATTCGACTATCCCGCTGTCGGCGGTATGTCCCGCCATATCGGTAGCGGCGACCCGGCAGTATACCGTCGCAAGCGGGCTCGGCAGGCTGAGAACAATCTCCGGAGAGGCGCGCCTGCCCCCCGTGTAACGGTCATCGACGGTGTCGGCGAGGACGCACTCCGAGCCGCCTTCCGCAGTCCACACCCGCCACCGGACATACGCCAGATCCCCGTCGTCGTCGCTGACAACCGCGCGAAACAACGCGGAAGCCGCGGGTGAATCCGGACGCGGCTCGATCGTCACTTTCTCGATGACCGGCTCATTCCTTCCGCTCCCGAACTCGCCCGGCGCCGGGTTCTTTAGATGGGAAGCCAGCCACCTGCGAACGGTCCAGAGGGCCGATGTGTCCGGCCGACTGTAGAAGGAGGGATCGGTAACCGGCGGCACGGTTTCGCACAACCTCCGGTATAGGTCAGCCAGTCCGTCGCCATCTCCGGACTCGCGGTACAACGAGCCCAGGAAGTAGTACTCTTCCGCGCTCGCGGCCCCTGACTCGATCCTCTCCTTCCACATGGCCTTACCGTACAACCTATCCCCCGTCAGGAACCGTAGGCGGGCTTCCATGACGGACGCAGCCTCCAGCGCCTCCGGTGAGAGGCCGGACAACGCTCCGAATTGACGCACCAGCCTGAGCGCACCCGCATTGTCCCATCTCATAACGGAGTCGAATATCTTCCAAAACAGATCGGACCTCTTATCAGCCGGTGACGCATTGCTACTCTCCGGAGCAGGCTGCCCTATCATGGCATCCCTGTGCTGCTCGATACCCGGCCTCGGCGATAACGCGACATCGATGTCCGCCGCCGGCTCGAAGCCCGACCATTCCCAGACAATGCTGTCGCCCTCAAATCGGTAGGACGCGGGGTAGGCGCGCACGATCTCATACGGCCTGGGACCGGCGAATTCGAAGACGACCCTGGCTTTTCCTATCGGCCCCATCCATCCGGCCCCGGTGCGGAGGATGTAGCCGGTCCGGACTTGCCCGTCCGATACGAACATGTTCCTCACCCGGTACGAATTGCGCACCTCCAGGGTCTCTCCCGCCTGCATAAGCACACTCCACGTCCACCAGAACGAATATCTCCTCATCTGTCGGGTGAAGTTGTGGCCGGTTTCGTTGCGTTCCTCCTCAGGATAATCTAGTCCCTTCTCCCTCTCGACGGCAACCTCCCTGCCCCGAACCCAGGCCTTGAAATCGTGGATGGCGACATCGTGGCGGAGTTCGTCGGCCGGGTCCGGGGCCTCCTCGGGGAAGCCCATAAGCACCTTCGTGGCTGGCCCCGTGTTTCTGAAGACAAAACGGCAGGTCACATACGAATCCCGTGGAGTGACACGCACCGTAACATATTCTTCGACCATCTCCACCTGGCCGTCCAGGATGGGCCGCACCGATTCGCCCCACCTGCCTAGGCTCGCGTCGTCCGCCAGGCTCACCCTGGGATTCGCGCATAAGAGCAGCGCCAGCGCGCCCAGGAGCAAGGCGCCTCTCGTGAACCACTCCCAAACATCCGACCGCAGATTGGATAACGCGGCATTCATCCGATTACCTCCCGGCTTGCAGACGCACCGAACGTCAAGCGGTTCCGGTATTCGGGGGACTCGCCGCCCGAGTGTCCGCATTTTTCGGGTACTCAGCCGTCGAGTATACGGATTTTCCGCACACCCGGCGGTTAGTCTACGGATTTTCGGGGGACCCGGCGTTCGAGTGTCCGCATTTTTCGGGTACTCAGCCGTCGAGTATACGGATTTTCCGCACACTAGGCGGCTAGTCTACGGATTTTCGGGGGACCCGGCGTCCGAGTGTCCGCATTTTTCGGGTACTCAGCCGTCGAGTATACGGATTTTCCGCACACCCGGCGGTTAGTCTACGGATTT
>JAHDPS010000047.1 GCA_018434225.1 Bacillota bacterium | reverse complement strand
TCGCCGAACATGTTCTCGGTCACCATCACGTCGAACTGCGCGGGCGTGCGGATGAGTTGCATCGCGGTGTTGTCGACAAGCTGGTCGACGAGCTCCACATCCGGGAACTCCGCCTCGTGCAGGCGATGGACGACCTCTCGCCACAGGCGGCTGGACTCGAGCACGTTGGCCTTGTCCACCGAGTGCACCCGTCCGCGCCGTGTACGCGCCGCCTCGAAGGCGGTGCGAGCGATCCGCTCGATCTCGAACTCGCGGTAGTCGAGCGTGTCATACGCGCGCATCCCCGGACCGCCGCCGGTGGCGGCGCCCTCCACGCCAGTCTCGCGAGCGCGCACGCCGAAGTACAGGCCGCCGGTGAGCTCGCGGACGATCAACATGTCCACGCCCTCGAGATACTCGGGCTTGAGCGAGCTCGCGTCGCGCAGGGCATCGAAGATCTTGACGGGTCGCAAGTTTGCGTACAGCCCGAGCGCCTTACGGATGCCGAGGAGCCCCTGCTCCGGGCGTGGCTTCGCAGGATCGGTGGTGTCCCACTTCGGCCCACCGATAGCGGCCAGCAACACGGCGTCAGCAGCGTGGGCGGCCTCAAGCGTGGCCTCTGGAAGCGCGGTACCCGTGGCATCGATCGCCGCCCCACCCAGGAGCGCCTCGGTGAACTCGAAAGTCACGCCAGCGCGCTCGCCGATGACGCCGAGGACCTTCACGGCCTCGGCGATGATCTCCGGACCGATGCCATCGCCGGGAAGCAGGCAGATACGGTAGGTGGTCACCGTGCGGCCTTCTTCCTGGTCGACTCCACCAGGCCGCCGCCCTCGATGATGTCCTTGATGAACGGCGGGAACGGCTGGGCGGAGAACACCGCACCGGTCGTCTCGTTGGTGATCACGCCAGCGTCGGCGTCGACGGTCACGCGGTCGCCGTCGTTGATGCCGTCGACGGCCTCCGGGGCCTCCATGATCGGGAGGCCCGTGTTGATCGCGTTGCGGTAGAAGATGCGCGCGAAGCTCTTGGCGATCACCACCGACACGCCCGCCGCCTTGATGGCTATCGGGGCGTGCTCACGGCTTGAACCGCAGCCGAAGTTCTCGTCGGCCACCAGGATGTCGCCGGGTTCGACCTTCTTCACGAACCCGGGGTCAAGGTCCTCCATACAATGCAACGCAAGCTCGTCGGGGTCGCTCGTATTGAGGTAGCGAGCGGGAATGATGACGTCGGTATCGACGTCGCGACCGTATACGTGAGCGGTACCGGAGAACTGCATGGGATCGCCTCCCTGGGAGCGGACAGCGCAGAGCTGGATTCTACCATTGCTGTCCGTCGCACGCCGCGCCTCGAGTCCTGAGTCTGGCACCACAGCGTCAGGATCGGGCACCGTGCCGATGCAGGCCGCCCACGCCCACGGCTACCGGTTGAAGTCGTGACACAGGTCGCACATGGGACCCTCGTGCTGATCGTGACACGTGGTGCACGCCGAGTCCTTCGCGTAGCGCTTGTGCGTCTCCCTGAAGTTCGGCTCGTGCCCGTTCCAGGGCGCGTGGCACTTCCCGCAGTCGCCCTGCGTGTGGCACTGCTCGAAACAGAGCTCCTTCAGGTGGAAACCCGAGTAGCGAGGGTGCGTGCGCAAGAACTCCTCCGGATGCGGCATCCTGATGCCATGGCAGGCGTCGCACGACTCCATGGAGTGGCAGCCCTCACAGTCGGTCCGGGTGATCGTGGCGGTGCCATAGATGCGCTCTCCCGCGAGCCCTGACGCCGCGCTGGTGTCCTTCGCATGGCAGGTGTCGCACTCGGCACTCTCGTTCTCCGCATCGTGACACGCAAGACACACGGACATCCCCACCGGCATGGCCATGTCGGCGTGCTCCTCCGAGCGGTGACAGTCGGCACACGCGTATCCCGCCTCAAGCGGCTCCGCGTGCGACATCATCACACCGGTCTCGTCATTGCGGGTCACGGTCTCGCCGATATCCCGATGACAGGAATGACATCTGTCCGAGGGTACGCGGTTGCCGTAGGCCGAGGAGCCGATACCGTAGTGGGCCGCGATGTCGCTCGCACGCCGCACGGTGTTCGACACAAGCGCGGTGGTGTCCTCGTGACAACTCACGCATCCGGTGTCGGCATGCGCGCCGCCCCGGGCATCTGACCTGACCTCTGCATGACAGGTCAGGCAATACGAACTCTGCGCCGTACCGATGTACCCGGCGCCAAGAGCGGCCACAAGACCGATCGCTATGATCCACGCCGATCCTCGCCCGGATCGTGCGGGCCGCACATGCGTCACCGGGGACGCCTTCGCCTCGTCCTCGGTCGGTGCAGTCCGATCATCATCGGTCGCTGAGGCGTCACCAGCCTCAATGGGCGCCGTGCCCGGGCTCTTCGGCGTCGAACGGCGCCGTCCGCCTGGCAGCATCACGATGATCGCCGTCAGCACGATGATCAACACCAGGAGCACCATCGCAGCCATGAGGAATACCGCGGCCGTGAGGTTGCTCGTGGGATCGCCGACCACGTCCAGCGCGGCCGATACGAGCGCCGTCAGCTGCGTCTCCATCATTCACCTGCCTTCGGCG
>JAHDPS010000177.1 GCA_018434225.1 Bacillota bacterium | reverse complement strand
GGCAAAAGCACGCTGCTGAAAGCCATTTCCGGTCTGCTCAGGCCCACCTCTGGGAGAGTAGTATGGGACGGGAGCGACATCACCTACGCTTCCAGCAGTACTATCGTCAAGAAAGGCATTGTCCAGGTTCCCGAGGGGCGCAGGGTATTCCCACACCTGTCGGTCAAGGAAAACCTTGTACTTGGCGGTTATGCCAGAAAGCCGGCGGAGCGGATCGAGGGATTGGACCGCGTGTTTGATATCTTCCCACGGCTCAAGGAGAGGGTTGCACAACCCGCCGGGACACTCAGCGGGGGCGAACAGCAGATGCTGGCCCTCGGCCGCGCGATCATGGCCCGCCCCAGACTGCTTCTGCTGGACGAGCCGTCGCTTGGCCTTGCCCCGGTTGTGGTGGAATTGATCTACGGGACAATCGGACAGATTCACAGCCAGGGCACGCCGATTCTGCTGGTGGAGCAGAATGCATTTCTGGCCCTTACAACGGCAAAGAGGGCCTACGTGATCGACACTGGTCAAATTGTCGCCTCCGGCGATAGCCTGAGGCTTATGGAGGACGAGCAGGTAAAGAAGGCCTACCTGGGGGGATAGGAGGGATTCGGCAGAGTCCCAGATGCGTTAGTTCTGCCAATCTCTGATTGGGAGGGGAACTGGATGCGCAACATGTTGAAGTTTCCACAAGGAGTCGGAGTACCGATGGTTTCGGGCAACATCCCGACGTTTCTTGGAAGCAAGCGAGTCAGGACAATGGAAGAGGTAAATGATCTGGACGCAGTCATCGTGGGATTGCCCTGGGAAGGGACGAACACCTGGGGGTCGTTTTCGGCCTGCGAACAGTCCCCCAAGGGCTGCCGGGTGGTGTCTATGCGGTACGGCAACGGCTACATCCCCGAGCTCGATATCGAGGTCCTGAGCTCGCTCAAACTCGGCGATATGGGTGACATCTGCGCGTGCGGCACTGATGTCGAAAAGACGTTCTCCGAGTTCTTCGATGCAGCCACGAAGATATTCTCCACCAGGGCGAAGCCGGTGTTCCTGGGCGGGGACCATGCCTCCAGCCTGCCGGTGCTGCAGGCTCTCGGTAAATTGCGACCCGGCCGCGTCGGCATCATTCACTTCGATGCCCACCTGGACAATGCGGACACCTTCGTGGGGGACAGGTACGCTCGCTGCTGCCCGTTGAGGCGGGTGGCGGAGAGCGATGGCATTGATCCGAGGAAGATGGTCCACTTCGGGATTCGCGGCCCAAGGAATACGCTCCAGCAAATGGAGTTCGCCCGCGAATGCGGGGCGACGACCCTCACGATGGCCGATGTCCGGAGGCTGGGGATCAAGGAGGCCGTATCCAGGGCGGTCGAGATCGCCACTGACGGCACAGATGGATACTACGTCACGGTCTGCAGCGACATAATCGACCACGCCTGGAACATCGGCGGCCCGCTCGATTTTGGCGGCCTGAGCGTCGAGGACATGTGCAACACGTTGTATGGGTTGGCACAGGGGCCTATGCTGGGGTTGGATGTGGTCGAGGTCTATCCGAAATCCGACTTCAACGACACGTCATTGCACATTGTGGCATGGCTCGTCATATACGCCCTGGCCGGCCTGTGCGTGGCTAAGGGCACCCACTCATGAGAATCGCTGAGGACATTACCGGCCTTGTGGGGAGGACCCCACTGGTAAGGCTGAGGCGGGTTGTCCCGGCCGGAGGGGCCCAGGTCGTTGCGAAGCTGGAATCATTCAACCCCCTGGGCAGCATAAAGGACCGCGCCGCCGTGTATATGCTGGACGACGCACGGCGCCGTGGAGTACTGCGCGATGACTCTATCGTAATTGAGCCTACGAGCGGCAATACCGGCATCGGGCTTGCCTTTGCCTGCGCCGCCCGCGACCTCAGGTGCGTTGTGGTCATGCCGGACAGCGCGAGCAGGGAAAGGGTGTTGATCCTCAGGGCCCTGGGGGCCGAGGTGGTGCTGACCCCTGGGTCACTCGGCGTGGCCGGGGCCGTGGAGGAAGCGAAGGCGCGCGCAGGGGCGAACCCCAGGTACTTCATGCCGGGGCAGTTTGACAACCCTGCGAACCCTGCGGCTCACCGCCTCACCACAGCCAGAGAGATCTGGGACGACACCGGCGGGTGTGTTGATGTGATAGTGGCGGGGGCGGGGTCCGGGGGCACCATAACCGGGTTGGCGGAGGAACTCAAACACAGGAAGCCGGCGGTTAGGTCGATCGCGGTCGAACCCGCCGCCTCCCCCGTACTGTCAGGTGGGAAGGCGGGGTTGCACGCGATCCAGGGCATTGGGCCGGGATTCGTCCCGAAGGTGCTCAACAGGGACGTGATTGACGAGATCATTGCTGTCTCAGATGAGGCGGCCAT
>JAHDPS010000161.1 GCA_018434225.1 Bacillota bacterium | reverse complement strand
GGTTACAGGGCACCGCTACCTCCCCGTCTAGCACGGCAATGCTCTCACCCATAGTGTTGTCGCGACTAGCATCGTCCAAAAAACTCCGGTTCGCAAAAGCGTCCCGGAGTGATCTTCTTGGCGGAGAGAGTGGGATTTGAACCCACGAGACAGGGTTACCCATCTACACGCTCTCCAGGCGTGCCCCTTAAGCCGCTCGGGCATCTCTCCGCGTGGCGGAGGGGGTGGGATTCGAACCCACGAGGCAGCTTTTAACCGCCTACTCGCTTTCGAGGCGAGCTCGTTCAACCGCTCCGACACCCCTCCGGAGGTCTCTAAAGAACCCCTGCAGGAGCGATTGGCATTCGTCTCTCAATATCCCTTCGACGATTTCGATCCTGTGGTTTAGCCGTTCGTCCTGCACAATATTCATTATCGAACCGCACGCCCCCGCCTTCGGGTCGCGCGCGCCAAAAACCAGCGTCCTGATCCTCGCCAGCACCAGCGCACCAGCGCACATCGCACATGGCTCCACGGTCACGTAAATGTCGCAACCCTCGAGCCTCCACGCGTTCAACTCGTCGCTGGCCGCTCGAACGGCGATTATCTCCGCATGCGCCGTGGGGTCGTTCACCGTCTCCCTGAGGTTGTGTCCCCTTCCGAGGACCCTCCCATCCTTCACGACTACGGCGCCGACAGGAACCTCGCCAATCGCCAGGGCCTCATACGCTTCGTTAAGGGCCTCGGCCATGAACTCTTCGTGCACTTTCGCGCTCGTCGCCGTTTGACCCCTTCGCACAATGCGCAAAAATGGTGCGCCCGGGAGGACTCGAACCTCCGGCAGACGCGGATTAGGAATCCGCCGCTCTATCCACCTGAGCTACGGGCGCACTGCTCGATCCCTATCTATCGATTATATCCGCCGCTACGCCGGGGAGACAAGCCATCATGGCGGTTCCCCCGCTCGGCAATAAAGATATTACCACGTTACAGTGGCCTTTTCAAGAACGCAACGGAGGAAGCAAAATCGCCTATCGGCGTCCGCATATTATCAGGATATGTCCACTGATCGGCATATCATCGTGCGCTGCAATGGAGACCCTACGTAGGAGGCATCCCGAGGAGTACGCGCCAATAACTCTTTCGCCACGACTTCGCCATGTGATAATTGACAAAGCAGGTAGATTATTGTAGCATCTAGAGCGGTGAATCCGCTGCTCTTGTGGTATTTTGAGTCCTGCGTCTCCCCATCCCGCTATTCTATTGGTATAGCGCGATTTGCGCCTTCTACCCGTCGAGGGGTTCTATAGAACCGTTGCGCCGCCTCCAAGATTAGATATCGCACCGGGAAGGATGCAAAATGATTATTGGGAGAATTCTGGAAGAGGCCGGGCCGTACCTGGACAACGTCAAGATCGAAGATGCCGTTGTCGGGCTTTCCCTTATTGGCATAGAACTGGACAATCGCAACATCGGCGTAACCTATGTTCTGCGCGAGGGACTGCGTGCGGGTTGTTCCGTTTTCCCCTATGCGCAAAAGATGATCGGCCATGAAGCGTCCGAGATTGCTCAGTGGTCTCGCACCGGCGGCGACCCCTTACAGCGAGCCATAGGCATGGCCGTGATAACAGCGGCCTCGCGGTCGCTCGATTTGAAGGACGCCGATACGTCGGTGAATCCCTTATCCGTTGCCGTCCGGGACACAGACACCGTAGGCATGATCGGCTACATCGCGCCCATTGCCGCCCATTTCAGCGATAAGGCGAAAGAGATAATAGTATTCGACAAGGGAATCTCTCAGTGCGGCGGCCCTCACGGTATCGTTATGCCGATGGAGCAACAAGCGAATACGCTGCCAAAATGCGATATCGTGGTCATGAGCGGCACCACGATCATGAACGGCACTTTCGACAGTCTCCTGGCAATGTGCGGGAATGCCAGGGACATTATCGTGATAGGCTCTTCGTGCCCGATGTACCCGAGAGCATTCACCGGCACAAACGTAACGGTGTTGGCTGGTTCCTGGTGGGATAGCGATCGCAAAACCGACATCTTCAAAATCATCTCGCTGGCCGGCGGCATCCGTCACTTGGCCGACTTCAGCATAAAGAAGACCGTGCGCGTTTCGGACTGAGGGATAACCGGGGAAATAAAAATGGCGCGCCCGGCAGGATTTGAACCTGCGACCTGCGGATTCGTAGTCCGTCACTCTATCCAGGCTGAGCTACGGGCGCGCGCTCGCGGGATCTATTCTAGCAGGTTTTTCGATAAAGCGCTACCTCATACGGGACCGTTGTCGTTGGCTCAAAGATGCATGGAGTGATCCTCCAAGTCATCCAAGTGAAAGCCCTTTCGTTCTATGCGGTTCCCGTTCGTCAGGACCCAAAGGAGAGGGGGCCAGGCTCCCTCTCCTTTGATCAGACCCGCCATGACTTGACGGGGCTTAGGCGGTATTATTCGCACAAGACAACCTCGTTCCGCCAGGGCGCTACGCCAGGGCAGATCAGCCCCAGTTGTCCCGGAATACCCTCAAGAAGTTCAGGCCCAGTACCTTCTTGATGTCTTCGTCCGAGAACCCTCGAGCCACAAGGCAAGAGGTAACGTTCGGCATCATGGACAACCGTTCGATCCCCTTGGCACGCCGGGCTTCCCAGGTGAAGCCGCGCGTCAACTCCGGATGAGCCGCTCTAAAGGCTGCAAACCGCTCTGGAGTCGAGGTCTCATCGTGATCCAGACCAATGGCGACATGGTCTATTCCAACTAGATCCGCAACGTAGATTACATGATCCACCACATCTTCCACTGTAGGCCTCTGGCCATCCTCGACGGCGAATATCGGCGAGTACGCCGTTATACCCATAACCCCGCCTCTGGCCGCCAGCAATTTGATGAGGTCATCAGTTTTGCACCGCGGGTGGCCGGCCAGTGCTTTAGCGTGGGTATGCGTGAACAAGGCCGGTCTTGAAGACCGTTCTATTGCCTCCATAGTTGTGACAGGGCCGACGTGCGATAGATCGATGACCATCCCCATCTCGTTCATGCGATCAACTACTTGCTTGCCGAAGGCGCTCAGCCCTTCGTCTTTCTCGGCGCCACAGCCACATCCCACCAGGTTCTTGGCCTGGTACGTCAGCTGCATAATGCGGATTCCGAGGCCCCAGAACGCATCGACCAAGTCCAGATCATCTTCAATTATGTCGGTGTCTTGCGGGCCTAGAATGACCCCATATTTCCCCTCCCGCTTTGCCCGTAGAATGTCGTCCGCTTTGAGAATTAGCATGACTCGGTCAGCGTTGGATTCTATCCACTGTAGGCATTTCACTATCTGCTTGAGGCCCGATTTTATCCCTCGTCCCGGGTCCGTCACCGTATGGTTCGAGGCCGTAATACCACCTGTCTTCACTTCGGCCAGTTGTCTATCATCAAAGCGGATTACCACGCTGCCATCAATAACGATGGCCTCTTCATGTAGAGCCGCGGCCCTCTTCGCCTGCTCACTATCAAGACAAGTCGTGCATCCCGTTCCCATTGTTCTCCTCCTCTTCATCGATGTTTGCTGCAACAACGCAGTACCACAGTCACTAAATCGAAACACTCTTGGATCAGGTCGCCCGATTCAGTCCCTCCCCCTCAGCAGTGGATGGCCGGCCAGATTCCCGGTGTGAGAGCCTTTCAATCCTTCTATCTGGCCGTTAATGAGAATAGCATCGATCCCAGACGGATACGCGGCAGGCAAGCGGTAGGTCCCACGCTCACCGATGATCTCGGGATCGAATACTACCAAGTCCGCCCAGTTACCGGTCGCCAAGACTCCTCTACGCTTCAGCCTGTAGAACTCCGCCGGGAGCGAACACATTTTCCGAACGGCCTCCTCAAGCGTCAATAGTGACTGATTTCTCACATACCGCTCAAATATCCGGGGCATAGTACCGAAACGCCGCGGGTGCGTCTGCAATACGTTGAACGGTTCGTTCACTTTGTCCACCGATATGGCGATGGTGTCAGTGCAGAAGCCACAATACGGATACTTGACCAGTCGCTCGAAATCCTCATCGCACTGGAATCTATGCAGAAGCGACAGGTATTCCCCTTCGATCTCGATCAGCCGGAAGAAGCACTCCGCCGGCTCGAGCCCCATGCCTTCCGCGGCTTCCGCCAACGTGGACCCAACCAGAGCACTATTGGCGCTGTCGGGGGCCACTTCCATAATGGTCACGTCCCGCCAGTCACTCAACCACGAGAGCTCCTCGTCGAACCCATGTTTCGGCATGACTCGGCGTTGCTCGATCTCCGCTTTCAGGCGTTCGCGTTCATCCTTGTCGGAAATAATATCCTTAATGTGCTTGACCGCCTCCGGCCACGGTGTCTTAAAGTTGTATACCCTCCCTGGCAGAATAGCCCGAGGCGCCCACCACACCCCGCTCGTTCCATACGGAATGAGGTCGCAGACGACTTCCACTCCGTCTTCCCGCGCCTTGTCCATGAGCTGGATGACCCGCTCCATCCAACCCCATTGCGCCCTTCCCTCAACGCCCAAGTGGGCCACATTCACGCGTACGCCCGTCCGCCTTCCCACCTCCAGGGCTTCGCAGACAGCGTTCAAAACATTCCTGCTGTACCCCCGCACGTGGGCGCAGAAGACCCCGTCGTATTTAGCCACTACGCTGCAAAGGTCGACGAGCTCTTCGAGGTCTGACGACTGTCCCGGCACGTAGTCCAAGCCGACCGATAAACCCGCCACCCCGTACTCCATTGCTTCCCTGACCATATCCTGCATCTTTTTGATCTCTTCCGGCCGCGCAGGCCGGTCTTCGCGCTTTAGCGCGGCGGCTCTAACCTTTAGGTGTCCAACCAGCGGTAGCAGGTTGATCCCCATGCCGCCCCCAGCAAGGCGCTTGAAGTACCCGTCAATGTCCTCCCAGTCCACCTTGACACCCGGCGGGTCAATGAGCATATGCTTGTTATCAGGCGAAATAGGGAACGGAGAGTAACCGCAGTGCCCTGCGACTTCAGTAGTAATCCCCTGCAAAACCTGTGACTCGCAGGGTGGATTACACACCATCCCAACCTCCGAATGCCCGTGCATATCGATGAAACCCGGCGACACCAATTTTCCCACGGCATCTATGGTCACACTGGCGTCAACCGAGCCGAGATTCCCAACCGCGGTGATCTTGCCGTTCCTAATGCCCACGTCGCCACGGAATCTTGGCTTCCCCGTACCATCGACAATGCTACCGCCGTGTATGACTACGTCCAGCATTCCAGCCTTCCCCCTTTTGCTTCGCTCCCGCCTACACGCTCCGTAGGGGCTAATCTTCCCATTCGGCCTACTTGAGCCGGTGACACGCGGCCATGTGGCCGGCCCCCACGGTAACCATTTCCGGTTCCGCCTCCGAACAGATCCCAATGGCCTCCGGGCATCGGAATTGGAAAGCACAACCCCCATCTACATCCTTGCCCGCACCCACTTCTCCCTTCGCGGAAACCCGCTTACGGTTCAATCCGAGCACGGGCTCCGGCACCGCCGCCAGCAAAAGCCTCGTGCAAGGATGGGCCGGGGACCCTACCACGTCGTGCACAGAACCGATCTCTATTATCTTGCCAAGGTGCATCACGGCAACCCTGTCAGCCATGTACCTGGCAACCGCAAGGTCATAAGTCATGAGGATATTACTCATCTGGAACCTCTCTCGAAGGTCCAGCATCAGGTTCATTACGCCGGACCTCACCGACACGTCCAACATGCTCACGGGTTCGTCCGCGATGATGACCTCCGGATGAAGTACTATACCCCTCGCAACCGCAACTCTTTGTCGTTGACCGCCACTGAGCTCATGCGGAAACCGATCTTTGAATACCGACGGCGGTCTCAGTTCGACCATCGATAAGGCCTCCGCCACGCGCTCTTTACGTTCTCCCGGGGAACCCACTCCGTGTAATCGGAGGGGCTCGGCGACCGAGTCTTCGACGGTAAGTCGAGGATCAAGTGACTCGAAGGGATTCTCAAAGATCAGCTGTACCTTACGCCGGTATACCTTCTGTCCCCCGGCGCTGACCTTAGTCATATCTTTGCCTTGATACACGATCTTTCCCGACGTAGGTGGCTCGAGCAGAGTTAACAGCCTACCCAGAGCAGTCTTGCCTGACCCACTTTCTCCGACGAGGACCAACACCTCGCCCTTATTCAGAGAAATATCAACAGCGTCAACCGCTCGAACCTCATTGCGGGATGAGCCTTTGGCCGACATGAACTGAGACAAAAGCCCCTGCCTCAGAACATACGTCTTGCTTAGCCGGTTGCAGCTCACGATTGGATCTGTAGAAACGCTCATTACGCACTCCTCCCCCCAACCGAAACCGCACTCACCACATCAGGTTGTAAGGCGTATCGGCACCGGCACATATGTCCCGGTTCTACCACCACCGGCCCCTGCGGCGCATGGCATTCCTCCGTAGTCAGCGGGCACCGGGGGGCATAACGACAGCCGGCAGGAGGAGACACGAGACCCGGCGGCTCTCCTGGTAGGCTTTCGAGCCGCACTCTTGGTCCATGAAGCGTTGGGATTGACGCCAGGAGCGCCCGACTATATGGGTGACGCGGATTCTTGAAGAATACCTCTACTGGCGCCTCCTCCACGAACTGACCGCCATACATCACCCCCACTCGGTCACAGGTTTCCATGATGATCCCCATATCGTTAGACACCAATACAACTGAAAGGCCCAATTCCTTCCGGAGCTTATCGAACTCTCCCAGAATTTGGTCCTGTACCACAACATCCGGAGCGGTCGTCGGCTCGTCAGCGATTAACACCTTCGGATTTAACAGCAACGCCATGACGATTACCACGCGCTGACGCATTCCGCCGCTGAGTTCGTGCGGATAGGCCTCGAGATACCGTTCGGAGATATCCACCAGGTCGAAAAGCTCTCGGGCCCGGGCTATTGCGTCGTCCTTCGACGCAGACGGGCAATGGAGCTGGTATGCGTTAATGATCTGTTCCTTGACGCGCACGACGGGATTGAGCGCGTTCATCGCCGTCTGAAAGACCATGGACATGTCCTTCCAGCGAATAGACCTGAAGGCTTCCTCGTCCTTATCCAGAATGTCAACACCGTCGAGTCTAATCTTGCCTCCTACGATCCTGCCATTTGGAGGCATGACTCGCATCAATGCAACAGCCAGCGAGCTC
>JAHDPS010000059.1 GCA_018434225.1 Bacillota bacterium | reverse complement strand
GGATTCTGGAGGCCATTGAAGAGGGCAACCCCGACACGGCAGCCGAGGCCATGGATGCGCACCTTCGCAGGCTCAAGGATGCCATCATTGGAGGGGGTCGTGAGGCTGACAAGGTGAGGAGGGAGACAGTTGAGAATTGAGCAACACCCGATCCTGACTTTTCCGGAGCGGAAGAAGGTCACGATCTACTTTGAGGGAAGGCCCATCGAGGCGCGAGAGGGAGAGCCAATAGCGTCGGCCCTTCATGCCGCGGGGATCAGGGTCCTCCGGTGGAGCACGGAGATGCACCGTCCGAGGGGATTCTTTTGCGCCATAGGCAACTGCTCGTCATGTCTTATGGAGGTCGACGGGGTCCCCAACGTGCGTGTTTGCGTGGAGAAAGTGCGGGATGGCATGGTTGTGAAGCAACAGAAGGGGAAGGGCGTGCCCCCAGCTGTGGGCGGTGATGAGGGATGAGGCAGACCGAGATTGCCGTCGTGGGCGCGGGGCCGGCGGGTCTCTCCGCCGCGCTGGCGGCCGCCTCCTGCGGCGCCAAGGTGACCCTTATCGACCGCGAAGACAGGTTGGGCGGCCAGCTCGTCAAGCAAACCCATAAGTTCTTCGGTTCGCAGAAACAGCGGGCTGGTATCAGGGGAATCGCGATCGGCACCGATCTGGCCGACAGGGCCATGTCCGATCCGAACATCGACGTGATGCTCGAATGCACTGCCCTTGCCTACTACTCGGACAACGTTCTGACTCTCGAGCAGAGGGAGAAATACATCAAGCTGAAAGCGCAACGGTTGGTCGTTACCACGGGCGCATCAGAGAAGATGCTACCCTTCCCGAACAACGACCTCCCGGGAATTTATGGCGCGGGCGCCGTCCAGACCCTTATGAACGTACACGGGGTGAAGCCGGGACAGCGCGTGCTAATGATCGGTGCGGGCAACATAGGCCTCATCGTCAGCTATCAGCTTTTGCAGGCCGGCGTCGGGGTGGCGGCGGTCGTGGAGGCGTTGCCGCGAATAGGCGGCTACGCGGTCCATGCCTCCAAGATCAGGAGGATGGGAGTCCCGATACTGACGTCGCATTCGGTCAAGGAAGCGCATGGGAAGGACGTCCTGGAGGGAGCCACGGTTTGGCGGATCGGTCCAGACTGGCAAGGCATACCCGGAACAGAGAAGTATATCGAGTGTGACGTCATGTGTCTCGCGGTCGGTCTCTCTCCGCTGACGGAATTGCTCTGGCAGGCGGGTTGCGAGATGAAATACGTGGGCGCCCTGGGGGGCCACGTTGCGATACACGACGATAACCTCGAGACTACGGCCAAGGGTGTGTTCGTGGCGGGCGACGCGTCCGGGGTCGAGGAGGCGTCCAGCGCCATGGTCGGCGGCCGGCTCGCGGGCTACTCCGCGGCGGCGTCGCTAGGCCGTTGCCCCGACTTCCAACAGAAGAAGGCTGAGGC
Source organism: Bacillota bacterium (assembly GCA_018434225.1). GTDB lineage: Bacteria > Bacillota > Sulfobacillia > JABLXB01 > JABLXB01 > SM1-B181. Next base: position 2,126 of record JAHDPS010000059.1, on the reverse strand, counting down.
TTTGGAACAACTGAGCGAGCTCCGCGCCGGACCCACGGGCGAGAAGATAAGGAAAGGTCTCATGGCCCTACGAGGGGAGGCGTCGTAATGCTGGAGCAGACAGGTGTTCCCACGAATGAGGATCTGGCGCGCACCCTTCCCACGGAAGAGAGGCGCAAGAAAGGTCCCTACGCGGTGTTCGAGTGTTTTCAGAAGATACCGTGCGATCCCTGCTATTCCGCTTGCAGGCAAGGAGCGGTGAAGCCGTTTGCGGACATAAATCATCTGCCCGAAGTGGACCTGGACAAGTGCAACGGCTGCGGCACTTGTGTCGCCGCATGCCCCGGCCTGGCAGTATTCGTGGTCGACGAGACGTTCTCCGATGATGAGGCGCTCGTGAAACTCCCGTACGAATTCGTCCCGTTTCCCGAGAATGGCGAGAGCGTGGCTTGTTTCAACCGCGATGGGCTGGAGGTGTGCTCCGGGCGGGTCGTGCGAGTCGTAAAAGGGAAGGACAAGATGGCGACCCCGGTCGCGTGGGTGGCTTTCCCTAAGGAATACTGCCACGATGTCAGGCACATCGCGTTGAAGAGGGGGATGGCCTGAGATGGATGAAGAAAAGGTCACGATCTGCAGGTGTGAGGAAGTAACCCTCAAGACAGTGCGCGAGCTGCTTGGCAAGGGGATACACACCATGGACGATCTGAAGAGGATATGCCGTTGCGGCATGGGCCCTTGCCAGGGCAAGACGTGCCGCCCCATGATTGCCCAGGAAATTGCAAGACACCTGGGGATTGATGTCGGCGAGGTGGAGATTTCCACTTTCCGTCCCCCCACTAAGCCGGTGAAACTCGGTGTCATCGCCAGGGGTGATGATGGTGAGTGATAAGGCGAAGGTCGCGGTAATAGGCGGGGGAGTCGTGGGTTCCTCAATAGCGTACAATCTCGCCAAGATGGGCTGCAATGATGTCGTCGTGTTCGAGAAGGACTATCTAACAGCGGGCTCCACCGGACGTTGCGGCGCGGGCGTGAGGTGCCAGTGGGGCACGAAGATGAACTGCGCCCTGTCGTTCGCGTCCATCAACATTCTCGAGCATCTCAACGAAGAACTCGACAGCGATTTCGATATCGAATTCGAGCAGGGCGGCTATCTGCTCTTGGCATACACGGAAAAGGAATGGGATCAGTTCAAGAAGAACGCCGAACTGCAGCATACCATGGGTACCCCGTCGAAATTGGTGACCCCGGACGAAGCCAGGGAGATAGTGCCGGGCATCGGCACGGACGAGCTGCTCGGCGCCACGTTCTGCCCGAAGGACGGGCACTGCAACCCGCACCATACTACGTGGGCTTATGCGAAGGCGGCAGAGCGGCTCGGGGCGAGAGTGAAGCCAAATGTAGAGGTTAGAGAGATCGTAGTCAAAAACGGCAGGGTGACTCGGGTTATCACGAGCGACGGCGACTACGACGTGGACGTAGTGGTCAACGCCGCCGGTCCATGGGCGAAGCCGGTGGGGGCCATGGCCGGCGTGGACATCCCGGTCTACACTGAGCGCCATCAGATCCTCGTCACGGAGCCCTGCGCTCCGATCCAGAAGCCCATGGTCATGTCGTTCTCGCGGCATTTTTACTGCCAGCAGGCGCCCCACGGCAGCTTCATAATGGGTTACGGCGATTCCAGCGAGCTGAAGGGCTACGACATTGGCCATTCCTGGCAGTTCCTCGACAACATGGTCAATGTCATGATCCCGGTTCTACCCTTCTTGAAGGACTTGAGGCTCGTCAGGCAGTGGTCCGGCTTATACACCATCAGCCCGGATTGCCAGCCTATACTCGGGAGAACTCCGAAAGTGGACGGATTCTTGATGGCCGTAGGGTTTTCCGGCCACGGCTTCATGCTGGCCCCCATAGTCGGCGTGCTCGTGGCGGAGATGATCCTGGATAAACCGACCAGCATAGACATCAGTATGCTGGATCTGGCGAGATACGATAGGGGCGAGCTCATCCTCGAGCCGTCTGTGGTCTGAAATCCGAAATTCGAAACCCGAAGGCTGATAGGGAAGACAGGATCAGTGGCCCGGAGTCGTAGCAAGGGACCTTGCATGAGCGCCAGATTGGAGTGAAGCAGATTGAAGATCGGTGTGAAC
>JAHDPS010000213.1 GCA_018434225.1 Bacillota bacterium | reverse complement strand
GTCAAGATAGAGGGTTGCGATCGTCTTTCGCCGGCCGCCCACACCATCATCCCCGACAGGATAGAAGCGGGCACGTTCATGGCCGCGGCGGCGATTACCCGCGGCGATGTAACGGTCGAGAATGTTGTGAGCGAGCACCTCAAGCCCGTCATCGCCAAGCTCGTGGACGCCGGCTGCAGTGTGTACGAGGATCCCGAGGGGTCCATCCGCGTCGTCGGGCCCGATCGACCGGTCGCCACGGACGTGAGGACTCTACCTTATCCGGGCCTTCCCACCGACATGCAGCCGCAGATGATGTCCATACTGAGCGTCGCGGACGGCGTCAGCATGGTCACTGAGACCGTTTTCGAGAACAGGTTCATGCACGTGGATGAGATGAAGCGCATGGGCGCCAACATCCACGTCGACGGCCGAACCGCGGTTGTCCGCGGCGTCCCCCGCCTGGAGGGGGCCAGCGTAAAGGCCCCCGATCTCAGGGCGGGCGCGGCCCTCATAATCGCCGGCCTGAGCGCCCACGGGATCACCGAGATCGTGGGGGTCGATCACGTGGACCGTGGCTACCACAACTTCTCCGGAAAGCTCAGGGCCCTTGGGGCCGAGATCGTCAGGGCCAGAGAGGCAACCACCGAGACCCCGCTCGAAGCCGCCGTGAACCGCCGTTCTGCGTGGTAAGTGCCCCAGTCATACCACGTGGCTCCTTCCAATACACTAACTGTGTAGCCTCGTCCTCAAACATAAGGGGTTGCACACGTGAAACGCGCCTTTCTCTGGATCCTTGCCATCGAAGTGCTTGTCATCCTATTGCTCCCCGCGTTGCTCGTCCGCGGCTTAGACCTCGAGCCGCGCCCGAGCGGCTCCGAGAGCAAGAGTATCACCAGCGCCGTAAACGTCAGGGTGCTGGTTCACTCGACTGGGCGCATCGAGGAGATACCACTGGAGGAGTATGTGCTGGGCGTGGTCGCAGCCGAAATGCCCGCCAGTTTCGGCATGGAGGCGCTCAAGGCTCAGGCTGTCGCTGCGAGGACCTACGTCGCCAGGAGGATGACGGCATTCGGCGGACCTGGGTGTAGCGAACATCCCGGAGCCGACATCTGCACGGACCCGAGCCACGCGCAAGCCTGGATGTCCCGTGAGGAGATGAGAAAGGCGTGGGGCGTTTTCAACTTCGAGCGCTACTATACAAGGCTGGAGGAGGCGGTATCCTCCACGGCCGGCCTGGTGATGACCTATAACGATCAGCCCGTGGACCCCGTATATCACTCCACCTCCGGTGGCCCCACCGAGGACGCCTCGGAAGTATGGCAGGGGGCCGTCCCTTATCTGAAGAGCGTCCCGTGCGACTACTGCCGCCACTCTCCGTACTACAGCCACGTGATGGAGATGTCGCTTGAGGAACTAGGTACGAGGCTGAAGGACCGCGATGTCCCCGTTTTCCTCCAGAGCGGGAAGGGTCGCCCGGAGATTGCGGCGACGTCGGCCACCGGCCGTGTCAAGGCGCTAAGGCTGGCGAAAACCGTGATTCGGGGCCAGGACATAAGGTCGGTCCTCGGGTTGCCCTCCACCAGGTTCACCGCGGAGATCCGCGGCCGGACCGTTGTGTTCACCCTGCGCGGAAAGGGTCACGGCGTGGGCATGTGCCAATACGGCGCCGACGGCATGGCGAAGGAGGGCAAGTCGTTCCGGGACATACTGACATACTACTACACTGGGGTCAAGATCAGAAACATGTTCGAAGAGTGACGTCGGGGATCCAAATGTATACTTCAGGAAGAAATGG
>JAHDPS010000210.1 GCA_018434225.1 Bacillota bacterium | reverse complement strand
GGAACGGGATTATTCTCCCGGTCCTGATCGCCGCGGTGGGCGTCGTCGCTTCGATCATCGGCACATTCTTCGTCCGGACTGGGGAGGGAGCCAATGCCGCCAAGGCCCTCAACGCAGGCACGCTGGCGGCAAGCATCGTAGCCCTCGCGGGCGCGTATTTTCTGACTACCGGCCTGCTGCCCGCCGACGGGCAGGTCACGGGGACCGGAGTGTTCATCGCCACTGTAACCGGCCTTGCGGCGGGGTATGCGATCGGAAGGATATCCGAGTACTATACATCAGCGGACTATAACCCCGTGAAGGAGATCGCCAAGGCGTCGCAGACCGGCGCGGCGACTAACATAATCTCCGGTTTTGCGACTGGAATGGTCAGCACGGCGCTGCCGGTGATCGTGACGGTCATCGCCATCCTTCTTGCGTACAGGTTCGCCGGCCTGTACGGCATAGCGCTTTCGGCTATCGGCATGCTATCGACCACCGGGATGGTCGTGGCCGTCGACGCTTATGGCCCCATCGCCGATAATGCGGGCGGCATCGCGGAGATGGCTCATCTGGATGCGAGGGTGAGGAAGATCACCGACGCTCTGGATGCGGTCGGCAATACGACGGCCGCCATCGGCAAGGGGTTCGCCATCGGCTCGGCCGCCCTGACCGCGCTGGCGCTGTTCAGCGCTTATACGGCCGCGGCCGGCATCTCTAAGATCGATCTCATGAATCCGCAGGTTGTGGCGGGCCTCTTCATTGGCGCCATGCTGCCGTATCTGTTTTCGTCCATGACGATGAAAGCCGTCGGACGCGCCGCTTTCGACATGATCGAAGAGGTGAGAAGGCAGTTCAGGGAGATACCGGGCATAATGGAGGGCGAGGCGAAGCCCGACTACGCGAACTGCGTGAGGATCAGCACCGCTGCCGCAATCAGGGAGATGGTGGTTCCCGGCCTGCTGGCGGTGTTGGTTCCCCTGGCGGTTGGGCTGCTTCCCGGCCTGGGCAAGGAGGCCCTGGGCGGACTCCTCGCGGGCGCCACCGCCTCCGGTTTCTTGTTGGCGATCATGATGGCGAATGCCGGCGGTGCCTGGGACAACGCTAAGAAGTACATCGAGAGCGGGAACTGCGGTGGTAAGGGTTCGCCCGCTCACGCCGCAGCCGTCAACGGCGACACCGTGGGGGACCCGTTCAAGGACACGTCGGGGCCGTCGTTGAACATATTGATTAAGCTGATGACCATTGTGTCTCTGGTGTTTGCGCCGCTGTTCCTGTAGCGCGTGCTCGCACGCGCAATACCTTTGATTCACATATAGCGCATTGGTGTACTCGCAGCACGTTGGCATATGTGTGGCACTCTGGTGCATGCGCAGTACCCACAGTGTTTTGAAGCGCCCGTTGCTGATGGTTTCAGCGGGTACCGTGGAGAGACGCCCCCGGGGGGGCAGGGGCCTCTCCGCGGTACCCTACTCAAGCGGGCGGCCGCCCTGCCGCAGCCCGTTCCGCGCCCGTCCCCGCCTCCGCCTCCGCCGGTGCTGCGCCCGTCCCCGTCGATGGTTGTCCAGGTGCAGCTAAATCCGGACTGATTGTTGTCAATCTGACAACGATCATCCCTCCGAACGTTGCAGGCATGCAACAGTGCTCCACCAAGTATGCCGGTGGACAGCGAACACCCGCTTGAAAGCTGCCGGTGGACAGCGAACACCCGCTCGACGGTTGTCAATTCAACAACATTGGCCGGCAATCTCCCCCGCCCTGAACATTTCGTGCGGTCGAAAGGTCACTGGAAGGTCACTGATTGGATGATACTGACCGTCAAGGGCCCCTGCTCACCAACACTATCGACCACGGGGTTATTCACGCCCTCAACCCCAGCCCCAATCCACTGGCATCATCTGTCACAATGTGGTAAACTATGGGAGTGGCGAGCCTGTGCTCCGTCGTCTGTTTCCATGAATCGCGTCCCCGGGAATTCGTGCGTCCAGATCGCGCCGCGGGCCAGATGGCCTACGCTACCTGAGAGGGGGAGTCGTTCTCAGTTGAGGCATCAAGTTCATCTCCCGTTCGAGCTTCTTCGATCTTCCGACATAAGACCGACGGAAAAGCTCCTGTACCTCGTGATCGAAGCCGCATGTCCTCAGTCCATCTACGAGTTGGCCCAAGTGACGGGCAGTAGTCGAGGGAACGCGTCCAGGGCTTGCGCTAGCCTGGCCAAAGCGGGATGGATTGAGATGGTGAAGAAGGGGAGAAGTCTTGCACCCGTTCCAGTTCTGCCGAAGGCGATCCAGGAACAACAGGTCAAGCGGTTGATGCAGACCCTCGGACTCGCGCCTCCGAAGGGCGAATTCCTCATGAAGAGGTGGCTTGACGTTCTGGTTTGCAGCGATGAATTTGTTGACAACGCGAGGCCGCCGTTCCTGTTGAACCCCCTCACGGACGAACCCCTCGAATTCGATCGCTACTATCTTGAGGGCATTGCGTTCGAGTTCAATGGGGCGCAGCATTACGGCCCCACACAGGTCTACCCGAGCGAACAGGCGTTCAAGGAACTGAGAACCAGAGACCTTCTCAAGAAGGCCATGAGTGTTGAGAAGGGCATAGTGCTGGTCGAGGTGACGGCGGACGATCTTTCTTTGCAGGGGATGCAGAAGAGGATTCCCCGCAAACTGCCGCAGAGCAATGTTGATATAAATGGGGTGTACGTGAAGGCTCTGGGGAGGGCTTGTCAGGATTACCGTGCGAAGGTTGGCGGATAGCCCTGAGAGACAGTCCTGGCAGGCATTCCTGATGGGCGATTCTGGAGGATAACCCCCGTGGATAACCTTGGAGGATAGGCGTGGCGCCACAGGTCCCCGTGATTTCGCGGGTAGTTCGGCGATTCGAGGGTGAGCATGCTGTGCTGCCGGCTGAATCCACGATGAACACCTGCCACGGAGCTACGATTCAGGTCGCGTACATCCTTGCACTCGTCGATTCTGGACTCGGTGATTCTTGACAACACTGCCCCTGGGTTGGTACAATGAATTTGTACAGATAACAAAAATGGAAACGATACAAATCAGTAAGGCGTACTTAGTAGGTACGGGGTACATATCATCAGTAGAAGGTGCTTATGAGTAGAAAACATTCGGACCTCCGGGAGGGATAGTAGTACGGTGGGTAAGGCTGGTGCCGTCCGTGATTGCCTGCTGAAAGCCGGCATTAGGCCTTCTTATCCTCGAATCAGGGTCCTGGATTACCTTGTGACCATGAAGACCCATCCTACTGCCGAGGAGGTGTTTAGCCACCTGGTGAAGGAGATGCCAACTCTCTCGAGGACAACGGTGTACAACACCCTGAATCTGTTGGTCGGCGCCGGCCTGGCTAGAACACTGACAATCGAGGGGCATGAGGTCAGGTATGATGGAACGGCATCTTGCCACGGACATTTCAAGTGCAGGGACTGCGGCAAAATCTACGACTTCGCTGTGGACATGGGCTGCGTTGACCCGCCGGATCTAGTGCGGTTCCTGATCGATGAAAGGGAAGTGTACTTCAGGGGCATCTGTCCCGATTGTGTAGAGAAACGACACTGTGTAGAGAAACGACTGTGTGAAGGCGACTACGTCACAAAGTGCGCGAAAAAGAAGGAAAGAAATAAGGAAAAACAATAAGGAGGGAGACCCACACATGGAGAACGAAAACATCGCCAGAATGCCGCTAATCGGAGACACCGCGCCATCCTTCAAGGCCAAGACCACTCAAGGAGAGATCAGGTTTCCCGAGGACTACAAGGGCAAGTGGGTGATACTGTTCAGTCACCCCGCTGACTTCACCCCCGTATGCACCACTGAGTTCATGACCTTCGCAAGAATGCACGATGAATTCAAGGCATTGAATGTCGAGCTGATTGGCCTGTCGGTCGACTCCCTGTACGCCCATATCGCGTGGCTCAGGACGATCAAAGAGAAGATCAAGTTCAAGGGCATGGAAAACATGGAGGTCACGTTCCCGCTGATTGAAGACATAACAATGGAAGTGGCCAACAAGTTCGGGATGATTCAGCCCAACGCATCCGGCACTCAGGCCGTCAGGGCTGTATTCATCATGGATCCCAACGCGAAGGTGCGCTGTATCCTGTATTACCCACTTTCCACCGGAAGGAACTTCGACGAGATCAAGAGGATCGTGATCGCTCTCCAGAAGGCGGACGCGGAGGGTATCGCCACTCCCGCCGATTGGAGGCCTGGCGATGACGTGATTATCCCGCCGCCGGGATCGTGCGGCGTGGCCAAGGAGAGAATGGAGTCCAGTGACGGGGATAAGTACTGTCTCGATTGGTTCATGTGCTTCAAGAAGGAGAAGAAATAGGAGGGGTGGGGAACATGACTCAGATGAATCAGGTCTATCACTGCACGATTTGCGGCAATATCGTGGAGGTTCTTCACACCGGGAAGGGGACGCTCGTCTGCTGTGGCCAGCCGATGGTCCTTCTCGAGGAGAGGACTGAGAAGGAGGAGTACAAGGAGAAACACGTCCCCGTGGCTTCGCGGGTCGGCGATGGTCTCAAGGTGGCGGTGGGTTCTGTGCCCCACCCAATGAAGGACGACCACTACATCGAATGGGTTGAGGTAATCGAGGACGGTAACGTGTGCAGGAGAGTCCTGAAACCAGGCGACGCGCCGGAGACGGAGTTCGCAGGTGCGCCCGCGGCCGGGGTCGTGCGAGCGTACTGCAATATCCACGGTTTGTGGCGCGGTGAGGTGTGACATGAAGAAGTGGCTATGCAAGGTTTGCGGATACGTACACGATGGGCCGACGCCGCCGGAGACTTGCCCGGTGTGTGGCGCTCCCGCGAGTGAGTTCGAGGAGATAATCGAGGAGAAGGCACCGGCTGCGGCTGCACCCACAGCCGCTGCACCCACAGCTGCCGTGCCCGCAGCCGCTGCGCCGGCAGAATCGGCGGCTCCGCGCGGCTCCGCCAATCCAGTTGCACCGCTGGCGCCGAGCGGCGACGACGTCAAGAACGCGCTGTTCACAATCTCCTATGGGATGTTCGTAGTCACCACCAGGAAGGGCGAGGTAATCAACGGCCAGACGTGCAACACGCTGTTCCAGGTGACATCCGATCCAGCGAGGATAGCGTTTGCACTCAACCACAACAACTACACCCACGATCTAGTGAAAGACAGCGGCGTTCTGACTGTGAACGTGCTCGGCCGGGGGAACATGGGGCTGGTCAAGCAGTTCGGGTTCAAGTCCGGCAGAAACACCAACAAATTCGAGGGCATTGAGTATTCACCGGCGCCGAAGACCGGGTGTCCGATACTCTCAGGCAGCGTCGGATATCTTGAGTGCAGGCTGGTTGAGGGACAGGCCCTCGATGTGGGGACTCACACGCTGTTCGTCGCCGATGTAGTCGGCGGCAAGCGGTTGACGGAAGTGGCGCCGATGACTTATTCCGACTACCGCCGCAACCGCAGTAAAGCCGATGCGGACGATCTGGACCTTCAGGACGTCGTGGCTGCGCTGAATCTGGAGTATGGAGCGAACCGGAGGTATCGCGCGCAGATGGAGGATCTGCCCTTCCCCGCGCTCGTCAAGGTGCTCGAGGGCGTAGCGAGAACGGAGGGCGATCACATCGACGATGCTCTGGCGTATCTGCTCGACCGGCTGCCCGGCGATTCGGGTATGGCTCGCGCGCTGTTGTACATGAAGATGAACCTGGATTTCGAGGAGGTCGCGAGGGACACGTATCTGGCGTTTTCCAAGGAGGTCAGGGACGAAGGCCTGCGGAAGATGTTTCAGGCCCAGGCGAGGGCCGAAATGGGCCACGTCAATATCTTCAAGGGACTCATCCGCGCGATGGAGTCTGGGGAATTCCCAGTGGTGGTGTACTGCCCCGTGTGCGGATGGGACGTGGATTTCGGGACCTCGCCGGAGTCCGGCGCCAAGGCCACCTGCGAGCGTTGCGGCGTGAACCTGCGCCTTTCCATCAAGGAAGGCGGATGGAGCGCGGACGTGGTTTCCTGATCGGCCTGCCCGGTGCGCCCGGCGGCGGTCGGGGGCGTCCGGGTGCAAATGGCCCGGCGATTAACGCAACGAAATATCCTCGGGGGTTCGGATAGCGGTAAGGTGATTCGGGTCGGGTGGAGAAGAGGTGCTCCGCCCGGCCCGTTATCCTTGGCGCTTTGTTTGCCCCCGTAAAACCTCCCTAAACCCTTCGTAAACTCCCATACACTCCCATAAAGATCAGTATCGTTGCACCGTAGCTTGATTGGGGAAAGGCAGAAGGAAAAGCCAATTCAACGTAGAACCATCACGGTGATGCACCAAGTGCAACGCTCATATCACTCACAGCCATCATGGCAGATGAAAACACTGTGCTGGGGGATCGTACAGTGCTAGTCCTGGCGCTCGACACGGTCGGTATCGACGAGAGTGCTCATGGGATTCAAGGGAATACAGGTGCAGCCCCGTGCAGCGAAGTATCCTCCATTGATCGGACACAGCATCGCCGCCTTGTCCAGCATACCATGCCACACAATTACTCATTCAAAACAATCACTCATCTGTTTTCAGGCAGAATCGAGGCTCTCTCGTGGTTTTCGAGTCCACAATGGGTAAAGAACAAGGATTAATTTGGGGAGGGGTTATTAGTTACACCTAGAACCAGATCCTAAGGGTGCGCCGTTCATAGAGGCGCGACGAGGCGCGACCATCGCAGGGTATCGGTTCATCCAATCGAGGATCATCCAATCGGGGAGGGGTATGTCGTTGGACAGGGTGGTAATTGACGAGGACAGATGCAAGTCGTGCGGCATATGTGTGAGCGTGTGCCCGCGGGGTATTATCGTGCTGTCTGATAGGGTGAACAAGTACGGCTTCAGGCCCGCGATGGTGAAGGAGCAGGAGCAGTGCACTAGTTGCACGCTTTGCGGGAGGATGTGCCCTCACGTCGCCATAGAGGTGTACAAGTGAGGATATTCAGATTCCGGGTATTCAGGTTCCGGATGTTCAGGTTTAGGGTATTCAGGTAAGGGGGTGGGCGTAATGGGCGAGGCGTTGTTGATGAAGGGGAACGAGGCAGTGGCCGAGGCGGCGATAAGGGCCGGCTGCCGGTATTTCTTTGGTTACCCGATAACGCCGCAGAGCGAGTTGCCCGAGTACATGTCCAGGAGGCTGCCCGAGGTAGGAGGAGTATTTCTCCAGGCGGAGAGCGAGATAGCGGCGATCAACATGGTGTTCGGAGCGGCGGGCGCCGGGGCGAGGGTTATGACCTCGTCGTCGGGACCTGGCATCAGCCTCAAGCAGGAGGGGATATCGTACATAGCGGGTGCGGACCTGCCGTGCGTGATAGTGGACATGATGCGAGGGGGCCCCGGGCTTGGTGGCATACAGCCCGCGCAGTCCGACTATTTCCAGGTTGTGAAGGGCGGGGGGCACGGGGACTACAGGCTGATCGTGTACGCCCCCGCGTCGGTGCAAGAGATGGTGGATGTGGCGCTGGAGGCGTTTGATATCTCCGATAGGTACAGGGTACCCGTGATGATACTTGGCGATGGTCTACTTGGGCAGATGATGGAGCCCGTGGAATTCAGGGACATCGCGGCGAAGCGCGCTGAGTCGAAGCCGTGGGCTACGACTGGGGCTGCGGGCCGGAGTCCGAATCTCGTATCGTCATTCGAGATCGACCCTGAGAAGTTGAATATAAAGAATCAGGAGAGAGGGAAGAGGTACCGGGAGATCGAGGCGAGGGAGGCGCGTTACGAGATAATCGGAGAGGGAGAATCGGACATATACATGGTCGCTTACGGTACAATGTCCAGGGTGTGCAGAGCGGCGATGGGAAAGGCTCGGGCCGAGGGACTGAGAGTCGGGCTGATACGCCCGGTGACGTTGTGGCCGTATCCGATAGAGGCGTTCGAGCGGGTTATGGTAGGCGCAAAGGCGTTCTTGGCTGTCGAGATGAGCATGGGGCAGATGGTGGAGGACGTGAAGTTGTCTGTGAACGGCAGGAGGCCGGTGCACTTTTTCGGAAAGACGGGTGGCGTTGTCCCGACTCCCAAGGGCATTCTCGAGAAGATCAGAGAGATTGCGGCTGAAGGCATCTGTAAGGGAAGGGGGTTGCGGAGGGATGCGTAGGGTATTCGGCAGGCCGGAGTCGATGAGCGAGGTACATCTGAGGTATTGTCCGGGATGTACGCACGGGATAGCGCACAGGTTGATCGGTGAGGTGGTAGACGAGCTCGGGATAGTGGAGAAGACTATCGGCATTGCGCCCGTCGGGTGCTCTGTATTCGCGTACGACTACTATAAGATGGATTTTCAGCAGGCGGCCCACGGAAGGGCGCCGGCTGTCGCGACGGGGATAAAGAGAGTGCTACCCGACAGGGTTGTGTTCACCTACCAGGGGGATGGGGACCTGGCGGCGATAGGGACAGCCGAGATCGTTCACGCGGCTGCCCGGGGCGAGCGTATCACGGTGGTGTTCATCAATAACGCGATATACGGGATGACATCCGGCCAGATGGCGCCCACGACGCTGCCGGGGCAAGTGACGACGACTTCTCCGAAGGGGAGGAACACTGAGACGGCCGGGTACCCGATCAGGGTGTCGGAGATGCTGGCGACGCTGGACGGCGCGGCGTATATATCGAGGGTGTCTTTGCACAACGCGGCGAACGTCGCCAAGGCCAGGAAGGCGCTTCTGACGGCCTTCAAGGTTCAGATGGCCGGGATAGGGTTTTCGCTGGTGGAGATGCTGTCCGCGTGCCCGACCAACTGGGGGATGAAGCCGGTGGACGCGCTGAAATGGGTGGAGGAGAAGATGGTGCCGTACTACCGTCTCGGGGAGTTCAAGGCGCCGAAGGAGGCGGTTTGAATGACGCACGAGGTGATCATGGCTGGATTCGGCGGCCAGGGAGTGCTCTCGATGGGGACTCTGCTGGCGTATGCGGGAATGGTCGAGGGGAAAAAGGTATCCTGGATGCCTTCATACGGTCCCGAGATGAGGGGTGGGGCCGCGAACTGCCACGTGATAGTTTCCGATGAGCCGGTGGCATCGCCTATGGTGACGGAGGCTACGGCGCTGATAGCGATGAGCAGGCCGGCGTTGGAAAAGTTCGAGGGACTGCTGAGGCCGGGCGGCCTACTGATAATAAACACCTCCATGGTGGATGTTCGACCGGGCAGAAAGGACGTCACGGTATTGGAGTTGCCGGTGAACGATATGGCTATGGAACTGGGTTCGGAAAAGGTGGCGAACATGATCGCCCTGGGGGCGTTTCTCGAGGTGACGGGGGCGGTGTCCCGGGATTCGGTGGTGGAATCGCTGAAGAAGGCGCTGCCCGCGCACAGGCACTCGCTGATACCGATGAACAAAGAGGCGCTGAAGATGGGCGGGGAAGCGGCCGCGGGAGCGCTGAAACGCCTGCAAGGAACGCCGGGCTGATACACCGGGCGGATACACCAGTCTCGTGCGTCAGACTGAGGCACTGGGCTGATGCCACGGGCTGAGGGTAAAGCTGATGCGCCGGGAGAGAGCGGCAATCCGCGCCGCTAACACCCGACGCACCTTTAGAGCGTTTATCCTGGATGCCGTGGCGTGTCAATGGCGTCAATGAATGCCGTATTTCTTTACTACACCCATGTCGGTCATGATGCCCTTCAGGTTCTGCAGTTTCTCTCCTTGTAGCTCGGAATATGGGCGGCGCATTCCACCGGAAGGCAGGCCCAGGATCCGGAGGGCGCTCTTGATGACGATCGGGTTGGAGAACCAATATAAGGCCTCCATCAGCGGATACCATCTGCAATACGATTCTCTGGCCTGGACCATCTTCTCATAGCTGTCCCAGGGCCTGGATATAAAGGCCATTTCTTCGGGAATGACGTTACCGCTGATGTTGGCCGTGCCGTTTCCTCCAACGGCGAGGGTGGGGAGCACGATGGAGTACTTGGGATAATCACAACAGAGCAGATTCAGGCGATCGCCCAACCTCCGCTTGACCTCCACCAACTGCCTTACATCGGGCATAGCTTCCTTGTCGACGACGAAGTGGGGGAACTCATTTGCGAGCGTCACTATGGTGTTTACCTCGATGTTGACCCCAAGACGAGCGGGGTTGTTGTATATGCCGACAGGGATCGTCACGGCTCCCATACAGGCCCTCAACTGTTCCAGTACCGCGGACTGCGGAGGAAGCAGGTAGGGGGAGACCGTGAACACGAGGCCGTCAGCCCCCTCGGATTCAGCATACTGGGCGAATCTCACCGTATCGGCTGTGGCGGGAAAGGTTGAGCCGAAGAACACCGGGATTCGACCCTTGCTCATCTTGACGACTCGCCTGACTATCTCTTGCCTCTCTTCGGCGCTGAGCAGCGTAGCCTCTCCGGCGGAGCCCATGACGAACAACTCCGATGTGCCATGGGCAATGTGGTGGTCAATGAGAGTGCTGAATCCTCCGAAATCGACCTTGCCGTTCGAGTCGTAGGGGGTTGGTAACGCCACCCATGAACCAGTGGGCTTGAACATCACAACATCACCTCAGTTAATGGCTATTACTACATGGCCTATTACCACGTCTCGACTTCTACCTCGCAGACGGGAGCGATGCATAGTGGTGAACGCGCCTTTCTATACTCTCTATCTTTACTCCCCTTGAGAAGGATGGAATCAGAAGGAAGGCGGCGTCATGATGACCAACAAGCCGGCCCTCGATTCTCCCGAATTAGCGTAGCGGTGCGGCACCCAGGGGTTGAACCTGATGCTGTCCCCTTCTCTGAGGATATGGGTTTCCTCTTCCAGCTCCATCTGGATCGTGCCGGCGAGCACCAGGGCTATCTCCTCACACCCACCGGGTTTGCCGTGACTCTGGCGGTTGTTCGACGTTGCGGCGCCCGGGTGTAACCATGCCATGACAACCTCGGTCTTCGCGCCGGGGACCATGTTCGAGACCAGTTCCCACTCCAAATTGAAGTCGGGCGCTCGCAGAACGCGGCGCTCTTTCGCGCGAATGATCTCGTGGAAGTGTTCGTCCTCCGCCAAGAGGTCGAAAAGCGATAGATCGAGGCAGGATGCAACCTTGCGCAGGGTATCTATTGTGGGGTTACCCTTGCCGTTTTCGATCTCGGAGAGAAACGTCTGGCTTATTCCGGTGAGATCGGCCAGTTGTTTCAGCGTTATTCCTTTGGCCCTTCTCACACGTTTCATCGTGAGATCGTTCATTTCTCCACCGCCCATGTTGTTTATCTTCATCTGACAACTATATAATAGCCGATTCTGGAACAACTGTGCCACCATTGTGCCATCATTGCAAAGGTTGTAGCGAGTACGTGTGCGGGCGCGGTGTCATAGAGAAGGCCCATCCTGGGCCGCATTAGTCATTCGCTTACAGTGATCATATCAGGCCATTGGGCATCTGTCTACGTCATAGAAGAAGAATATTCGCCACAGGAGGAATTTCGGGTTGAGCGGCGAATCCACCTACAGCGGGGTGGTGAACAGGCGGTCAGACGAGGGCGAGGCCGGTATCGGTCAGGCGACGCAACTACTCGGGGGTGATTCGGTGATAGAGGAACGTATCCTTGAACCTGGCAAGGGAATCAGGCGAACCATGAACGGCAAGAGTCGCATCCTGTTTACATCATCAGACTACCTGGGCCTCGCCGGTAGCGATGTCCTAAGAGACGCGGCCGCGTCGGCTGTCGAGGCTTTCGGATGTAGCAGCAGCACCGGTCCGGCGGGCACGGGCTTGACCACCTTCCACAAGGGCTTGTCCGGTGTTCTCTCCGGCATCCTGCGTAAAGATAGTTCCGCCCTGTTTTCCTCCGGTTTTCAGGCGAATATCTCGCTACTCCCCGCGATCGCGGGGGACAAGGATGTGGTAGTGGGAGACCAGTACAATCACCCAAGCCTGAGAGTCGGAGCGAAACTTTCGGGGGCGAAGATACTCACATACAAACACTGCGATGTAAACGACCTGGAACGACTACTATCTGAAGTCAGGCACGTTGAGGGCAGAATCGTGATTGCGTCCGTCGGCCTCTTCCCATCCACTTCCCTGTTCGCTCCGCTTCCCGAGATCGTCGCTATTGCGAAAAAGGCCGGGGCGATGGTAGTGGTCGACGACGGCCATGGGTTTGGTGTTTTCGGGAATACCGGCGCCGGCTGCGCCGAGGCAATGGGGGTGCTTGATGATGTCCATTTCGTGACCGCCAGCCTGTCAAAGGCTATCGGGAGTGAAGGGGGTTTTGCCGCGGGCCCCGAGTCCTTGATCTCCGCGATCGGAAAATCCGCGATCGCCTATAGGGCAAGCAGCGTGGTCTCGCCGCTCTCCGTTGGAATATCCCTCGCCTCGGTCAGGGCTATGACGGCAATGGCTGACGCGCGCAAGGGGTTGATGGAAAAGGCGGCCTTCTTCCGCAAGGAGCTGAAGTCGCTCGGGTATTCCATACTAGGGGCTAATACGCCCATAGTCCCAGTATTCGTGGGTGATGCCCAGACCACGGTCGATCTAACCAATTATCTCTTTGATAACGGAGTCGTTGTGCAACCTTATTTCCCGCCTTTCGTGGCGGAGGGGACCGAAAGGCTTCGCTTGATTGTCACAGCAATGCACGATGAAGGTGCCCTATCGGACGCCCTATCGGTCTTCAGGAAAGCGATGGCTCTGTTCGGAAATAGGCTCGGCAAACCAAATCCCGTTGTGTGAGTACAGCATTTATGCAGATTAATGGGGGAGGGATAGTGATGCCGTCGTCGTATCCGGTAGGTCTGGCCCTGTTCCTGGGGGGCGTATACATGGCAGTCATGGTTTGGATTGGGATGTGGACAACGAAGAAAGCCAGCACGAGTTTCAGGAGTTTCGCCGTAGCTAACAAGTCTCTCGGTCTATTCGTCCTTGCTATGACCGGCCTGGCCACTTCATCGGGCGCCGGCTTCGTCTTCGGGCACACGGAACGCTGGGCCCGATTGGGCGTGGTGTCGTGGTGGGCCGGGGCGCCCGAAGGCATCGGCTTGATCCTGATGGCCCTCGTAGTGGCCCCCTTCGCATACAAATTCAGCGTGAACAGCGTGCCTGAGATGATCGACAGCATGTTCCTGAAGGATCGCTTCCTACGCGGTGCGATGGCACTCATCATGGCCACGTACGCCTGGGGAATCGTCGGCGCTCAGATCAAGGCGACGGGGATGTTTGCGAGCAGCGTGCTCGGGCTCTCGGGCTTCCTTATTAACGCTATAGTGGCGGCTGTATTCGTTCTATACACGATGGCCGGGGGACTTTGGGCTGTAGCCTACACGGATGTCATGCAAGGCTTTTGTGGAGGTTTCTTTCTGTTTCTATTCTGGGGGTCTTGCCTATCCAGGGTCGGCTTCGATATTCCCAGGGTTTGGTCATCGGTGAGGGCGATCGATCCCGAGCTCACCAACATCGTCAGGGGCGGTTTCGGAGGTGTCGCTGGTCCCACGCTGACCAAGATCATCGGCGTGTTCGCCTGGAATTCATATTGGATCAGGTGCGCCTTCGGGGCGAAGGACAAGAGGAGCGCTCGCGGCGGACTGATGATAGGCGGGATCCTTACGGCCGTAGTGATCACCATGACCGGCCTGATTGCCCTAGTTGGCCTCAGCCTGAGGCCCGATCTAAAATCCGAGGCTGTGATGGGCTGGCTGATCAGTACGACACCACCATTCATAGCGGCAGGATTCACCGTGGCGCTTCTAGCCGCCACGATGTCCACCGCGGATTCGGTACTCCATGACGCCAGCATTCTATTCTGCAACGATATCCTGTTCCAGCAGGGTCGCCAGCGCGTCTCCGATGCGACCAGGATCGCGACCACCCGTTGGATCATTGTGGTCGGGGGTATACTCGCCCTGTTCGCATCAATGACAAAATACCCCATGGTGGACTACGTACTTAAAGTCTTCACCGTCGCCGGCGGCAGTGTCGTTCCGGTCGTGGCCACTATTCTTGTGTGGCGCCACGCAAATCGAAAGCCCGTGGAGACCCGGGTGTCCGTTTGGGGCGCCCGCGCGGGCCTGATCGTCGGGACAGTGGTTTCAGCGGTGTGTGAGTTCGTGCCCGCGGGAGTGCGCTGGGCGAAACCGTTTGGAGGAGGCATCATCCCCGCTTTCGTGGTCACCGTGATAGTCACAGTGCTGGTATCATTAGTCAGCCCTGGCAACGCCGTGCCCGAATCTCCTGACGCCGCCAGCGCCTAGGACGGCCTGAGATTGCCGGTGCGGTTTGGAGTCATATAGCGAAGGGAAGACGATTTTCGTACAGTCTGGAGGTCTCAGTGATGTGGGAAAAGGAAGGCTTAATGAGGCCGACCTGGATTGAGGTCGATCTTGATAACATCGCTCACAACATCCAACAGGTGCAGAAGTTGATTGGGCCGGAATGCACGATAGTACCCGTCTTGAAGGCCGATGCCTATGGTCTCGGCCTGGAACACGTCGCGGACGTGATGGCGGAGTCCGGAATCCGGATCCTGATAGTGGGGAGCGTGTTTGACGGGATCGATCTGCGGAAACGAGGGTTAACCATTCCGATCGTGATCCTGGGCAGTTACATACCCGGGGATGTGGCCGATAAACTGTGGGAATATGACCTCGTTCCAACGATCTGGGACTTAAACGGCGCTACCTCACTGTCACAGTGTCCCGGGAAGAAACGAGGCGCGAAGCTCAAGATATTTGTCAAAGTGGATACCGGGATGCACCGCCCCGGGGTCGACCAGCAGGAGGCCGTCGAGACGATTCAACAGATTAGGC
>JAHDPS010000202.1 GCA_018434225.1 Bacillota bacterium | reverse complement strand
GGACTACCAATTCCAAAGGTGTTGCTGTATTGCAAGGATGATGTGTCTCTGCCGCCGGGCGTGTACCTCGGGATGTATAGGACCCTGGGCGACAATCCCGTTGTCGAGATCGACGGGAATCACGAGACGCTCTATTTCCAACCCGATAGGTTTTCTCGGGGATTGATCGACTGTTTGAATGCATGATCGGTCGTCAATCCCCGCTAGGCCATAAGAAGTCCAGCGCGACACCAATGTATACCTTTGTGCACGTGATCACGTCGTCGACGGCGACCTTCTCATTGTATGAATGTATGCCCGACAACACGGCCGGGCCATACTGCGCCGTTGGTATCCCCGCGGACCTGAACAGGCGGGCGTCGCTGGACGCCCACTGGAAGGTGGGAGTGAACGGTCCCGGGGTCAGCAACCTCGCGTTTCCGGCGACAGATTGCACGAGATCCGATTCGGGTGCGGTGTAATTGGGCTCGGATCGCCAGAGGATTTCATAGTCGATGCCTCCGCCGGCGCCATCTATGATCCTCGATACCTCGTCCAATACCCGCCCCGTGGTGAGGCCGATCGGAACGCGGATGTCCACGTCGGCCTCGGCCCAATCGGCGACGATGTTCGCTTTATCGCCTCCGCGGATCGTTCCAACGTTCACGGTGGCGTGATCCAGGACCTGTTCGGCCCCGGAGGCGCCAAGAACGACCCGGGCGAGCGCCTTTGAATCGTTCATGATACGCGTCGCCTCAGCGGGAATATCGCCGCGGAGCCTGGTTACATCACATATACGAGACAGTACACCGACCAGTTTCATGATCGCGTTCTCGCCGACGAACGGCGAGAGGCTGCCGTGAGCGGGAACGCCCTTCGCCTTCAACCTGAGCCAGAGAGCGCCCTTTTGGCCTATAGTCATCTCGTTCACCAGGGTAGGTTCCCCGATTAGGCACGCGTCTCCTGTCAGATCGCTCTTCTCGATAAGCCAGCGGGCGCCCATGTTTCCCCCTGTTTCCTCATCCGCGACGAAAGAGAGTACCAGCGTCCCCGCCAGGCCATCCTCGACTTCCGCCAGCAATCCCGCGGCGTAGGCCATTCCCGCCACGCCGCACTTCATGTCGGAGGCGCCCCTTCCCAGTATCATCCCATCCCTGACGACACCCGAGAATGGATCGAATTCCCATCTCGCCTCGTCTCCAACTGGGACAACGTCCGTGTGGCCGTTGAATATCAGCCTCCGCGGGCCGGTCCCAACCTCGCCGGTGAGCGATATATGGATGTCGTCGGGGCCGAGCGATCCGCATCTCACGCCCTTCCCTTTCAAGTAGTCCTCAAGGAACTGGGATATCCGCCTCGTGTCGCCCGGAGGATTTACGCTTGGTATTCGAATCAGGTTGGAGCATACCTCCGTGATGTGCTCCCTGTCCTTTTCCACGCGGTCCCACAGGCGACATTTGATATCGCTCAACCGAAAGTCCGCGCGTTCCATTGTTCGACCTCCCTTTCGCGCCAGGCCGCCAAATCGGCGTGAAGGCCCGGTAGCCATCGGCCACCGGGCCCGGCGCCTGTATTATCTCGCCGCTCAGGCGTCTACCAGTCGACCTTGCCGCTATTCCAACCGAATATCCCGGGGAACGCCCTGATTATCGCCCCCATCACAACGAACTGGAAGACGGAGTACAGTGCATCATACCAGCCAAGGGTGAAAGGCCACGTCGGATAGAAAGGATATAGTTTCATGATGAAGGCGTTGCCGGCGGTGAACATCGGGCTCTCGACCAGGAAGAGGAGGACGACCGTCGTAATGACGAACCACATCCACCGCTTCTGCGCGGGCCTCTTGAGGATGAAGTGCTTCCAAACATAAGCCCAGTATATTCCCTTGATGGGCTGCGCCCAGAGATCCACGAGGGGAAGGCCGGATGGTATGCCCCTCGCGATCCCAACTATGGCGCCTACCAGGGGGCCCGCAGCCATACCGGCCAGGCAGGGCATCAAGGCGCCGGGGTCGATCACCAGCGGCGGGACAAGGGGTATGGCGATGCCCAGGGCCCTGAAGGCGAACGCCGCGCCGCCGAACGCCGCCGCCAGGCCTATCTGATTGGATGTAAGCAACGGTTTCCTGCTCTCTTGAGTCGCATGGGTCTCCATTATGAAACCCTCCATTCGCATCGACATTCACATCAACATGACGTGTCTACCTGCCGCGCAAGGCGGCGCCGATCAAATCATAGCTGAACCGGTATCCGAACCATCCATTGCGATACCTCAACAACATCACAACCAGGACCGCGGCGATGGAACAGGCCGCGAGCGCGTAATCCGCCGATCCCATGCGTAACGTCCTCCTGTATGTCCTGCACTCCGGTTTGTAAGTGAATCCCCTCGACTCGATGGCCCTCGCGATGTCCCTTCCCCGCAGGATCGAGATGGACAGCGCCGGAACGATCACCGGGATGTACGCGAAGAATCGCCTTATCGGGTTCCTGTGCTCGAACCGAGCGCCGCGCGACTTTTGCGCCTCGACAATGGTGCGGAACTCGGATTCGAGAACGGGTATGTAGGAGAACGCGATACTTACGGCGATCGTGATCTCCGGGGGGACCTTGCTTTGCGCCAGCCCCAGGAGAATATCGGCGGTCGGCGTGACAGTCGTGATGAGGTTCGCCATCCAGATGAACATCATGAATCTGAGGCCGTTGGCCAGCCCCGTCAGTATTCCGGTAACGGTGACGGCCACGAACCTGGGAGGTATCAGGTAGAAAAGGGGCGACTCCCCCGGCATCGGTTGCGCGAACGGGAAATTGAGCAGGAAGAACATCACGAATGCCACCAGGAGGGGCCGTGTGATGCCCGCGAGCGTCTCTTTAGGCACTCGAGCGACCGCGTACAGGCCGAGGGTGAAGACGACCAGAACCGTGGTGGACACGGGGTCCAGCACGGTTACCCCGACAAAAATGAAGCATAACAGGAAGAGCATTTTCGCGCGGGGGTCCAGCCGGTGTAACGGTGAAACGAATGCGTCTCTCTCCATCATGGTTGCCCCGCCTCCAGAACTTCGGTGAAGAACGAATAGGCCTCATCCACATTCAATAACGCGCACTCATCGAACCCCAGGGCGCCCATGAGCCTGGTGATCTGGGGGGATTCGAGCCTGCTCTTCTTCAAGTCGTCCGGTTTCGCGAAGACCTCCCTGGGAGTGCCGTCGAGAATCACCCGGCCCTCGCACATCACCACGATCCTGTCACAGTACTCCGCCGCCAGATCCATGTCGTGGGTGATCACGACTACCGTCTTGCCGGCCTCCCTATTCAACGCTCGGAACACGTCCATCATGTCCCTGCTTCGCCTCGGGTCCTGCCCAGTGGTGGGTTCATCGACCACAAGCACCTCGGGACCCATCGCAAGAACAGAGGCTACGGCGATCTTCTGCCTCTGGCCCTTGCCCAGGAGATGAGGGTTCTGAGACAGCGCCTGCTCGAGCCCAAGGCTCGACGCAACTCTCGCCACAGTGTCCGCCACTTCGGCACGGGAAAAGCCCAAGTTCCTGGGACCGAATCCGATCTCATCGTCCACTCGCGAAGAGAATATCTGGTGGTCCGGGTTCTGGAAACAGTGGCCTATCCTCGTGGCCAATTCCGACACTGTCGCCCTGGCCGTATCCATCCCAAAGACGCTGACGCGCCCCTCCGTCGGCTTCAAGAGCCCGTTGAAGTGCTTGACCAGCGTGGTTTTCCCGGAGCCGTTCTGGCCTACTATAGCCACGAACTCCCCGCGCCCTATGGTGAGGTTCGCCCCCTTCAGCGCCTCGAAACCATTGGGGTAGCGGAACCTCAGATCGGAAACCTCGACGGCCGCCTCGCGGAATGCGCGGTAGGCCGACGGCGCCCGTTTGAGTCTCTTAAGAGACGTCTCGGCGGCATCGCTGGTGATCCTTCCGACGAGATACCGCAAATCATCGGCCGCCTCGTCGACAGTGATGGGTATCCTGCCATCCCCGACCAGCCCCTGCGACCTGAGGCGCTGCACCAATTCCGCGACCTGGGGGGGCCTGATGCCCATGTGTTCGAGTTCGGCCCAGTTGGACACCACACTCCTCGGTGTGCCGTCATAGGCCAACCTGCCACGGTCCATCACCACGACCCTGTCCACCATGGGCATGAGCTTATCGAGCTTGTGCTCGACGATGACCGCCGTGCGCCCGCTCTCCTTCGCCAGGCGGTTGACGAGGTCGATCACCGTGCCGCTGCCGACTGGGTCGAGGTTGGAAGTGGGTTCGTCCAGCACGTATATGTCCGGCTCCATAGCCATGACCGCCGCGATCGCGACCGCCTGTTGCTGGCCGCCCGACAGGGCGTGGGGCGACCGTTTTCGATACTCCAGAAGGCCGACGTAGTCGAGATGGGAGGCGGTGAGGGTCTCGATCATATCAACTGGCAGCCCTTTGTTCTCGGGGCCGAAGGACACCTCATCCTCAACCGTGGGGCACACGAGCTGGCTGGACGGGTCCTGGAACATTAGGCCGGCCACAAACGCGAGCCTTCCTACTGTTACCGCGGAGGTATCGATCCCCTTGACCAGCACCTTTCCCCTGAACTCGCCTCCGTAAGACTGCGGCACCATGCCGTTGAGTGTCTGGCAAAGAGTGGTTTTCCCGGCGCCCGACGGTCCCGCGACAAGCAGAATCTCCCCGCGGCCCACCGAAAAGGACACGCCATCCAGCGCCGATTCGTCGGTCCCCGGGTATGTGTAGGTTACATCGTTCACAAGCACATCGTAGTCCATCCCGTTTCACCTCAAGAAATGCCTGTTGACGCTCACCGGCCTGTTTCCGGTCCTAGTCTGTGGCTCGACTTTTCTTGAACCTGTATAACGCGTAGAACAGGGCCGCAAAGACGACTACGAGGGCGACATAATCCCAGGGATGCGCGTTTCCTATCAACTTCTTGCCCTTTTGCCAGATCTGCCTAATGACAGCGAACGAGATCATCATGATGACGAGAACGGTGCCCAGAACTCTCCTTTTCCTGGCTTCGATCTCAGACGAAACCGGTTTCACCTCTTCCATTATCCTCACCTCCCGACGCTTGTATTGGAATTCGTACCGGATCGATTCTCGTGTGGCCGCACACTCCGTCTGAATCTTCACGGTTCTCCGATACCGTCTTTGTTCCTATGGATCCGGGGCACGAAAACATAGGCTGAATTTTGGTCTCTATGCACAAAAAAAGGGCGGGCGACAACACCGCCCGCCCCGCTAACCCCGTCAGATCCCCCGCTGAAACAACATCCTGAGTAGGCTTACAACCACCGCTGTGACCAAACCGTACACGATCACCGGCCCCGCGATGGTGAACATCCTGGCCGAGGCCCCCAGGACCATCCCTTCACGCTTGAACTCCATCGCCGCCGATCCTATAGAGTTGGCGAATCCCCTGATCGGTATAGCGGAGCCCATGCCGCCGATCCTGCCGATCACGCCGTAGAGCCCCAGCCCCGGCAGAAGGGCCCCCGCCGTAACCATCACGCCCGAAGTCAGTGACACCGCCATCTGCCTTCCCA
This sequence comes from Bacillota bacterium, assembly GCA_018434225.1. Taxonomy (GTDB): domain Bacteria; phylum Bacillota; class Sulfobacillia; order JABLXB01; family JABLXB01; genus SM1-B181. The sequence goes on along the minus strand of JAHDPS010000202.1, from coordinate 4,717 downwards.
TACCCGGCAGGAAGAGGTTCAAGACCACTTGCCCGATCAGGCATATCAGGCCGCCTACGATGAACGCGAGTACGGCGTTCCGCAGAATCGGCCTGGCTGGGGTCATACTGGTGACGAGTTTCCGATATTCGGCCGCTTGGCCGCTGGTCGCCTTCAACGAGTCTCCCTCCAACACCCTCGTCCACCTCAACGGCGGGCGCTGGTGATTAGTGCATGCCCTCGTCACCCACGTAGGCGACTTTCACATTAGCCTTGTATTCCCTGATCTCACCGTCGGAGACGTTGGCGGTCCAGTTGATTATCTCGCAGGCGACGATATTATTTACGCTCCTGCTGGCCTCCGCTATGGCGTTCGACGCCGCCTCCTGCCACCCCGCGGAGGATTCGCCCACCAGTTCCAGCACCTTGACTACAGCCATTCCATGTCCCCCTTCTCAATAGACTCAGCGGCAGCGGTTCGTCACCGCCGCCCCCGTCTCGAATCCGACTATATTATGCTCACCAGCCCCACCGAAAAACCCCTGGGGCTGCGCTACATTAGTCTTTTCAGCCGCTCCAGGGCGCTCTTCTCTTGGCGCGACACCTGTGCCTGCGAGATACCCAGGCGGGAGGCAATAGCGGCCTGCGTCAGCCCCAATCCGTACCTCAGTGAAATGAGCGTCCTCTCGCGGGGTTCCAACCCATTCATCGCGTGCGCCAGGGCGAGCTCCTCGATCATTCGCTCGCCGGGATCGTCGGCTCCCGCCTGCAACAGGTCAGAGCCGGATTCATCCAGATAGCATAGGGGAGCCGAGGCTTCCATGGAGCTCACGACCTCGTCCACCTCCATCCCCGCCTCCGATGCAACCTCCTTCAGCGTAGCCTCGCGGCCGAGCCTCGATACGAGCGCCTCTCTGGCCCGGGCAATGCGGCGGGACGATTCGCGTATCGTGCGGTCGACGTGGAGGAGTCCGGAGTCGCGCAGGTATCGCCTGATCTCCCCCATGATAAGGGGGAATGCGTACGTGGAGAACTTCGTCCCGCGCCCGGGATCGAAGCCGTCGATGGCCTTGAGTAATCCGACGTATCCAACCTGGACGATGTCCTCGTATTCGCCGCCCGCAATTCTTCTGAACCTGCCGGATATGGAGATCACGAGCCCTTTGTTGGCCCGTACCAGCATGTCTCGGGCCGCCGGATCGCCCTTCCGAGCAAGATCGATAAGGGAGTGAAATTCGTCATTTGAGGATTTGACGGCCGGCTTGGCGTCCACGGGATCACCCCCGTTTTGATCCCGCGCCGCCAACCCGTTTGACCATGTTCACGCTGGTCCCTTCGCCGGGTCTCGATTCCACCTCGATATCGTCCATGAGCGACTCCATGAACATGAAGCCCAGCCCCATGCGCTCGGGATCGCCGCGCCCGCCGAGCTTACGGCAAGCCTCGACGTCCTCCATGCCAACGCCGTCGTCGCGGACGGTAACGGCGATGCCACCTTCGAAGAGGGTTGCGCAGACCCTCACGATGCCGCGATCGTGGCCGTACCCATGCATGATCGAATTCGATACCGCCTCGGAAACGGCGACCTTCAACTCCTCGATCTCCGCCACGCTGAAAGATGCCTGCGCCGCCAGTGTGGCCACAGCGAGCCGCACCAACCCGATGTTTTCGGCGAGGGAGTCGATCTCCAGGTACAGCCTGTTCCGCTTCTCCTTCCCGACAGCCATCCCTAAACCCCCTCGAGTGACGCCAGGGCCTCCTTTTCCGAGTCGAACAGCGGCATGATACGCCTGACTCCCGACAGCTCCAGCACCGGCTTCACCCGTCCCATCACGCAGCACAGGGCCATCCTTCCGCCCGCCTGACTTACGCGCCGGTATCTGCCCAGAATCGCTCCCAAACCGGAGGAGTCGACGAAATCTACAGACCTCATGTTGACGATGAGATCCCTCGCCATAGTCCGATCGAGGGCGTGCTCCACGCCCGCCCTGAACTCCGGGGCCGTCGAGAGGTCCAGTTCCCCGTCCACCCTCACGACGAGCACCCCTCCCACAGACTCAGTTACCATCTTCAACTAGCGGAACCCCCCTGTTGCCTTCCTTTTTTTGCCTACCCGTAGATTCTTCGCTCAATTTCTTTTTCCTTCCCCGCTCCGCCGGCAGGAAGATTGTTTACTGGTGCGAAACTATTGTAATTATAACGCAAGTCAGGAGGTAGCCAATGACTGGTCTTGGAGCGACGATCCGCAGGTTAAGGCTATCGAGTGATATGTCATTGCAGAATCTATCGCGCAAAACGGGCCTCTCGGCGCCGCAGCTGTCGAAGATCGAAAACGACAAGGTAGATCCGAGCGTCGCATCTCTGCGCCGCATTGCCGATGCCCTTGGCGTCAGTATGTCTCTCCTTGTTTCCTCAGATGAAACATCCCGACAGATCGACCCCGTGGCGAAGGGCGGGGGCTTCCTCTTTCGGCGCTTCACCGGCGACGGCGACATGGTTCTCGAGCAATTCCTCCACGTCCGCCGGAATGCCCGGATGCAGCCCCAGCTCATGACGTTCCCGCCCGGCTCCACGAGCGGTATGCCGCTCACCCACGAGGGCGACGAGTTCTTCTATGTACTGAAGGGGCAACTACTGTTCGTTTACGGGGACGATCAGAAGCACACGGTGTCCGAGGGGGAATCGTTGTACTTCGACTCCAGCGTTCCTCATCGATGGGAGAATCCAAGCAGGGCGGACGAGGCAGTCATATTGCTGGTATCGTGCCCCCCCACATTCTAGGAGTGAACCGCCGAGCGGCCTTTCAGCCTGATCATAGGAGGTGTCCTCCATGTTGACCCTGGTGAAAAACGCGCGATCTATCTCGACGGGCAGGGTAGCGGATATCTTGTGCGCGGGGGGCAGGATCGTGTTCACCTCCGAGCGGATAGACGCGCCCGCCGGCGCTCCCGTGGAAGTCCTGGATATTGAGGGGCGTACGGTCGTCCCCGGGCTGGTGGACGGGCACGTTCACTTCATCGGGGCTGCGGGGGATGAAGGACTATCAAGCCACACGCCGCCCATCTCTACCCGCCATCTTCTCCAGGCAGGCGTGACCACCGCCGTCGGCTGCCTGGGGTTCGGACGCGCCACAGAATCCGTGCGGCACCTTTATGTAAAAGCATGCACCATGTCGAGCGAGGGTGCGTCGACTTACATTTACTCCGGCTCATTTTTCGTCCCCCCCGCCACGATCACGGGCAGCGTCGGTGAAGACATATTGCTCGTGGATAAAGTGCTCGGAGTGAAAATCGCCGTGGCGGATGCGTATTCTTCACACCCCACCGTTCCGGAGATCTCCAGGATCGCCGGAGAGGCGTTCGTTGCCGGTCTCCAGGCGGGAAAGGCGGGCATCGTCCACGCCCACATCGGGCAACAGGGAGACGGATTTGACCTTCTCGAACAGGTTCAACGGGCCACGGGAATCCCCAAGAAGCAATTCATTCCGACCCACTGTAACTGGAGCAGCGACATGATCGCCCGCGCCGCCGGATACGCCAAGCGCGGCGGGTATATTGACCTCAGCACCGTACTCGACCCGGCAAGGGGCAGCATTAGCTCGGTCAGGGCCTCCCTCGCCGTAATGCGGCTCCTGGACAACGGTGTACCGGCCTCAAGCATTTCCCTGAGTTCGGACGGCAACGTAGGCATGCCCGTCAGGGACCCGGACGGCGTCCAGACCGGGCTGTATCTGGAACGGGTCGGCTCTCTCTGGGACGAAGTCTCGTCCCTGGCGCGCCAGGGGATGCCCCTGGACAAGGCGGTCTCGCTGGCAAGCGAAAACCCCGCCCGTAGACTCGGATTATTCCCTGGCAAGGGATCCATCGACGACGGGTCCGACGCCGACATCATCGCGCTGAACGAAGACCTCACTATACACGCTGTACTGGCGGGAGGAAAGACCCTCCGGGCGCCGAGACTCGCAGTCGGGGATTGATGGCTGGATTGAGTTAGTGAGTCAGTTGGAAAAATCCTGAACCTGGGAAGGCGGTGATGCGTCGAGCATTCGATCCGATGGTCCCGGCAAATCGAACGATGGAGGGGATCCCAGTGAAAAGGTCCAGAATGGCCATCACTTTCGTGCTCGTCTTCGCGCTCCTCGTTGTCGCCGGGTGCAGCGGTGCCCGGGAAACGCCCAAATCGGCCTCACCGGCGACGGAAGCCCCTAAGGCCGCCGCTCCCGCTCCCAAGTCCATGATCGATAGGGTGAAAGATAGACCATCCAAGGAGCTCATAGTCGGCACGGCCCCGGGGTATTACCCGTTTGAGATGATAGATAAAAAGGGCAACATCGTGGGTTTCGACGTGGATACCGGCAACAAGATAGCCGAGGCGCTCGGCGTGAAGGCCAAGTTCGAACGATATGGCTTCGACGGCCTGATCCCGGCGCTTCAGACCGGCAAGGTGGATATCATCATAGCGGGCATGACCATCACGCCCAAACGCGCCCTGGCTGTTAGTTTCGCGGATCCGTACTACGCCACGGGCCAGACCCTGCTCGTCAGCAAGAAGAATAATCCAAACGTCAAGTCCTGGAAGGATCTGGACGTCAAGGGCAAGTCGATCGGCGTGTCCGTAGGGACCACCGGCGCGATCCTGGCAAAACAGCTATTCAAGAACGCCGAGGTACGCGATTTCGACATATTCCCTGATGCCTGTCTGGCCGCGTCCACGGGAAAGATCGACGGCATCGTGTACG
>JAHDPS010000323.1 GCA_018434225.1 Bacillota bacterium | reverse complement strand
GACTCCTTCTTCACTGATGGGATTGAATGGGCGCACTCCAGGGCAACCGGCAGGGTGGCCGCGGACGACATGGTCCCCATAGCAGTGAAATAGGCTGGTAGCATGGTCTTCATCACTGGCCACGTGTTCCTTCCGGTGAACGCGCCGCTGATCCCATATAAAATGGCGAGCCACAGCCACTGTGTGGGGATGATCAGCAAGAGGACGGTGAAAAACGCCCTGGCGGTGGGAAGGAGCTGGCCCTTGGCCGTGATCTCCATGAACACTGTCGCAACCCAGTAGGGGAAGACGGGCATCATTCCGTGCTTGATCAGGTCGGTTACGATGGCGCTGAACTCGACGACGGTTTCGGCGATTCTGGGGCTTTTGTTCCGGGTTATCCCGAGCCCGATCGCGATGGCCAAAACCAGGGCGCTCATTATCGACATGATCGGCGGGATCTCTATCTTGAGGTATGGCTCGATCTTGGCTGCCGTGGCGACCGTCTGCTGCGCGACCGCGAGTCGCGGCAAGACGGAGGACGCAACCGAGAACCCGAGAAGCTCGGCGAGGACTGTGGAGGTATATGCCAGGACGAGACCGATCAGGAGGGCCCGCCCCGCCCTCTTGCCGAATTCAGAGATCCCTTTTGAGACGAAAGCCAGTATCAACAGTGGGATGATGAACTTAACGTACTGACCGAGAACGAAGCCGATGCTCGATACTACCCGGACTACCGGCATGGGGGCATACGATCCGAGAGCGATGCCGGCGATAATGCCGATGGCGATCCTCGAAATGAGTTTCACTCGCGTTTCGCTCCTTTCCTTTGCGCGCGCCCTGTGAGGGCGATCGCGGTGGGAAGTCACGTGTCTGTCCAAGGAGCCGGGTCTCTGGTGAGCTGGAGCACTGCGTCTATACTCATCCCCCCTTCCTGGTTAACGCGCGAATGACCCTGATCGGGGAATGGAGGGACCACGAGCGGGAGGCTCCTGGCGCGTTCGAGCCTGACCCTGAACTGGTAGCAGTCAGCCCGGTAGTAGAACGTGATGTGCTCGACGGGGTCTCCGGCTGAGGAATACGTCTGGCGTTCCGCTATGAGGAATGTATAACCCGGCCGGACGCTCAGGGTCTCGGAGATCTCGCGACTTGCCGTTCCCGCGCGCATTGTCTGCAGCGCCTGGCCCAGACCGATGCCGAGTTTCTTCTCCATCAGGGTTTATAACGGATATGCCTCGAGTTCCTCGCGGCTTATGTGGGCCCCAATAGAAACCGGCACGTAGATGACGGCGGCCGCAAGAGGGACTCCGTTCACCGTGTGCTGCCTCTGTACTCGAAGCGTGGGCTCCTGGTCGCGTGCCTGAAAGAATCCGGCCACGTGCGGTGGCGGCAAGATCCAGCGATAATCAAGGACTCTCACAGCGTGTTGCATTCCCTGTGCCTGGACGATTTCGCCCAAACTCTCGAGGTCGCCGAGTTCTTGAACCAGGCGCGAGCCGGCTACATAGCTGCCCTTCCCGTGCCGCGTTATCACGTACCCGTCCTTCCTCAGGGCCGTCAACGCTTGTCGAATAGTGACGCGGCTCACACCGTATTGCTCCGAGAGTTCCGCTTCGGAGCCAATCCTGGCGCCCTCCGGTAGTTCCCCCGTCCGGATCATCTGCTTTAGACGTTGACTCACCTGGGCGTGGAGTGGGACGTCGCTATTGCGGTCGATCATATTCCTGTCCCTCCAGAGGCGGCGGCCTTATTGTTGTATTAACATGTCTTATAATACCACGGAGGCCCAGTTACAGTCAAAACATTCGCGATAGCCTCTTGGCCGGGATGGCCAGTTCTCTTCACTTGCACGCGATTTTTCATTATGCTATACTTCTAGCAGAGATTGGGTCTTGGCCGTTTTAGTCGTGGGAGAGTGGGTTGAGATGACCCACTATTTGTTTGCGACGGGAAACGGGGTCATTCGGGCGGGATTCCCTGAGCGGGTGTTTCGGTAGTGGGCAGGAGAGAAACCGAAAAAGCCGTACGCGATATTGCGCGCCCCGTCATCGAAGAGATGGGGATGTCGCTGGTTGAGGTCAAGTTCGCCAAGGAGGGGCCGGAATGGCTCCTTCGCCTTATCATATTCAAGGGCGAAGGAGTCGGTCTTGCCGACTGCGAGGCGGTCAGCCTGCGGATTTCGCCGTTGCTGGACGAGATTGACCTGATGCAGGCCCCATACAATCTGGAGGTTTCTTCCCCGGGCCTTGAAAGGGTGCTTAAGTCCGACGAGGAATACGCGATATTCGCCGGGCGGAGGATCGCGGTGTCGACGTACACGCCATTTGGTGAATACGGGAGGGAGATCCGCGGGACCCTCCTCGGGTTGGCGGAGGCGGAATCTTCCTTAGGACCACAGCCGGCCACTAAGGTCGTGAAGGTATGTACCGGACCTGGACAAGAGGCTGCGATACCTGTTT
>JAHDPS010000375.1 GCA_018434225.1 Bacillota bacterium | reverse complement strand
GTACAGCCGTAGTGCCTGATTCCGAATCAAATCCGCTTTGATGTCGAGGGCCAGGCCACCCACGTAATCGGTGACCGCCGACGGGTAGAAACTCACTCTGCCCACCGAGCCGGCGGGGGCCCTGCCAAAATCCCCCCTACCGAGGGCGTGGTTGAGTTTCCTCTGCCAGTCCGCCGGCAGGTTGACGCCCCGCGAGTCGTACATCTCCACGGTTACCGAATCGTCTCCTGATACGCCATGCTTGACGGTGACCCCGCATTGTGCCCCGAGCAGCCTGATGGCGAACCTGACCATCGGCGGCACGGCCAGCCCCATGTCCACCACATCGAGGCCCGACGATGCGAGCCCGCAAGACGCAGCCTGCTTGAGCATTTGCGCTGCGGCGCGGGAGTCCCCACCGACCACGGCTGTCCCTCGCCCGCCCAGGACCCCGCCGAGCGCAGTGCAGGCCCGGGTCACCGCCTCGGGGGTTACATCGACGTTCAGACCCCCTGCGAGGCCGACGCTCTTGACCTGCGACGCCGTGCTGACGTTGCCCCAGACCACGTTTTCACCGACCGTCGCCGCTTTGCCGACGATCTTGCACGGCCAGACCTTCACCCCGGGCTTGACAACCGACCTCTCCTCCACCACCGTGTCATCGCCAACCACCGCGGTCTCAAAAACCCCGGCATCGGCCTTGACCTGCACCCTGTCGCATAGAACGGCGCCCCTTATCTCCGTCCGTTCGCCGACGCGCACCCCATCCCATAACACCGCCCGTCGCAACGAGGCCCCACGGCCCACGGAACAGTTCCTCCCGATGACGCAGTACGGCCCGACTCTGACCCCCGCCGCGATCCTTGAGCCCTCCCCTATCACCACCGGCGGCAATATGACTGCGTCCCGCGAGACGTCCGCCCTCTCACTCACCCATATTCCCCTGGACGTCTCCCCGCCCGGAATCACCAGGCGGACCGCGCCGTCCATGGCGTGGACCTGGGCCTCACCGTATTGAGGGCATAGCCCGATGTCGCACCAGTACCCCTCCAGGACGCACCCGAACAGGGGGTGCTTTGCCGCCAGCATCTTCGGGAATAGGTCCTTCGAGAAATCGAACTGCCGTCCCTCGGGGATCATCTCCAGGACTTCCGGGTTCACCACGTATATCCCCGTGTTCACCGTGTCGCTGAATACCTCTCCCCAGGAGGGCTTCTCCAGAAACTTGCGGATGGAACCGCCATCGGACGTTATGACGATCCCCAACTCAACGGGGTTGGACACCCTCGTGAGTCCCAGCGTCGCCCTGGCCCCCGACCTGACGTGGAACTCATACAGGCTCGTCAGGTCGAAGTCGGTCAGCGCGTCGCCGCTCAGGACGATGAACGGCTCGTCCAGGAGCCGCGCGGCGTTGCGGACCGACCCCGCGGTGCCGAGCGGCGCGTCCTCCACGACGTACCGCATCCTCATGCCGAACTCGGAGCCGTCGCCGAAGTGGTTCATGATGGCGGTGGGCATGAACTGGAGCGTCAGTACAACATCGAGCACTCCGTGCCGCTTCAGCAGGTTCAGAATGTGTTCGAGTATGGGCCGGTTGACGACCGGTACCATGGGCTTCGGCCTGTTGCAAGTCAACGGGCGCAGCCTCGACCCCTCGCCCCCCGCCATTATCACCGCCTTCACCGTGCTACCCCCCTTAATCTGGACGGCCGTCATCGCTGCGGCAGTCGCCGCTGCTGCCGTCATCGTGGCGAAAGTCACCGTCCTCTCCGTCGTTGTTGAACCCGCCACGCCGGACCGGCAGCCCATGCCGCCGGACGGCCGATCAGGCGCGGGTGTACCTGCCCCTGTCCAGGAACTGCATCCCCTTCAACAGGGGTATACCGGGCCAGCCGTAGGACTGGCCGTAGGACCGTTCGCTGCCCCAGTCGCTCCGCCTGTATTCCGACAGCACGTCCCGGTAAACGCCCATCGTCTCCTCGGCGACGCCGGCCCACGTGTACTGGGATGCCACCTTCTTGCGCGCGTTGGCCTTCAGGTACGACCCGTAGGCCGGATCGCACAGGATGTGCAGGATCTCCGACGCCAGGCTCCCCGCGTCGCCCGGCCTGCACTTCAGTCCGTCGGCCCCGTGCTCGACCGTCTCCGAGAGCCCGCCGCAGTCCGAAACGACCACCGGACACCCCGCCGCCATCCCCTCCAGGGCCACCAGGCCGAACGGCTCGTAGGTGCTGGGGAACACGGCCGCGTCCGCCCACGAGTACAGCGAGTTTCGCAGAGCGTCGTCTATGTAGCCTGTGAACCTCACGTATTCGGAGACGCCCATCTGCGCCGCCTTAGCCTTCAGCCACGGCTCGCTGGGTCCCGTCCCCGCCACCACGAACCTCGTAAGGGGCTTCACCTTCCTCACTTCCGGTACGGCGTCGAGGAGCACCTGGACCCCCTTCTCCGGCACCAGCCGCCCGACGAAAAAGACGATCTGTTCGGATCTGTGGGCGAACTCCTCTCTCTTTCGCCCTGCGGACAGCGCGCTGAACTCGGCGGGGTCCACCCCGTTGCGGATCACCGCCATCTTGTCCCCTGGGGCCTGGAACAGGGAGCGTATCTCGCCCCTCATGTACTCGCTGCAACAGATGACCCTCCACGACTCGTAGGTCAGCCACCACTCCACGTCGCCGATATACCTCTGCCAGCCGTTGTGAATCCCCTGGTGCCTGCCGTGCTCGGTGGCGTGGATGGTGGCGACCAGCGGCAGCCTGTACGCGTGCTTGAGGGCGCGGGCCGCGAACGCGGCCAGCCAATCGTGGCAATGGATGATCTCAACGTCCGTCCCCGAATCCATGACCTCGATCGCCCTTTCGAGGAGCCCGACGTTGAGTTGCAGCACCCACGGCACGAACTCGGGCGGGTTCAGCCTGTACGGGGTGGCCCTGTGCACACTGACACCGCAATCCACCTGATACCGCTTCAACGAATCGTCCCCTACAGTGACCACGTGCACCTCTACGCCCTTCCTCGACAGCATCCTGGACAGGTGCCAAACGTGGCGAGCCAGCCCGCCCACGTTTTTGGGCGGGTATTCCCAGGAGAGCATCAACACTTTCAACCGGGGATCCCCCTCGTGTTCAACCTTCTCACTCATCGACTCCATAATTGCGCGTCTTTGCGCCTCTACGTCTCGCTTCGAGGCTCAAAGGGCGCCGCCTCGAGATAGTCTTCCACGTAAGCCCTGAATACTTCGGCCACGCTCCATGCCTGCGAGATACACCCGCCCGGCTCGTGGGGGAAATCGCCCGAGGCCAGTTCCGATATGGTGCCGATCCCAGCCTCGTGGAGGTGGGCCTTGAAGGGCGCCAGCAGGCGACCGGCGACGCGCCTGGATTCGTCCGAATAGCCGGCGACGCGGCGGATGGAGGTGATCAGTGGGCCGGTGAGCCAGGCCCAGGCGGCCCCCTGGTGATATGCGGCGTCCCTTTCCGCGGGCCCGCCCCCATAACGCCCGACGTACTCATTATCACCCGGACTAAGCGTCCTGATGCCGAGCGGCGTATATAGCTCGGACATGACCGCTTCCACTACGGAGTGGGCCATTTCCCCCGTCAACAGCGGGAAGGGAAGGTACGTGCAGATGATCTGGTTGGGCCTGAGCCTCCTGTCCGGGCCGTCGGGACCCCGGACGTCGAAGGCGACGCCTCTTTCGGCGTCCCACATCAGCCAGTCGAACGCCTTCTTCATGGAAACGGCGAGTTGTCCGCAATACTCCCCTCGTCCCGTCCGGAGATTCAACATCCGCGATAGGCTTTCCATAGCGCGCAGGGCATTGTAC
>JAHDPS010000154.1 GCA_018434225.1 Bacillota bacterium | reverse complement strand
GTGATATTCGTGCTGACGCTGTCGAACGTGGTTATATCGCTCATACGGCCGGTCACGCCGGACAACATCAGGATCCCGATTTTCCTTGTCGTGGTCTCCGCGTTCGTGACAATAGTCGACCTGGTGCTCAAGGCGTATTTTCCCGACATATACACGAGGCTCGGTGTGTGGATCCCACTCATCGTGGTGAACTGCATCATCCTCGGGCGGGCCGAGGCGTTCGCCTACCATAACGGCATAGTGGCGTCGACTCTGGACGGGCTGGGAATGGGGGCCGGATACACCCTAGTGCTGATCGTCATGGGCTTCATCAGGGAGTTGCTGGGCTCCGGGAGCATATCGGTCATGGGCGTCACGCTCGTCAGCCTGGGCTCCGGATTCCAGGCCCCGACTTTCATGATCACCTTCCCCGGGGCTTTCCTGACCTTCGGCCTGGTGATGGGCGGGCTGAATAAGATTCAGGCGGTCATGGCGGAGCGCGCGACGAGAAGGGCATCTCCATCTATGGGAAAGACCGCTTCGGGAGGCGCATGACGTGGGCGAATTGCAGAGGTATTTCCTGATATTCTTCGGCGCGCTGCTGGTTTACAATATACTGTTGATACGATTCATCGCGCTGTGCTCGTACTTCGGAATATCGACGTCGATGGACACGTCCATCGGCATGAGCCTGGCGGTGATATTCGTCATGCTGATATCGAGCACGCTCTCCTGGGGCCTGTGGAACTACGTTCTTGCGCCCCTGGGGATCGGTGAGTTCCTGTATATACCGGTGTTCATATTCGTGATAGCGTCGTTCGTGCAACTCGAGGAGATGTTCATCAGAAAGACGGCACCGACGCTCTACAAGTCGATGGGCATATATCTCCCGCTCATCACCACGAACTGCGCGGTCCTCGCGGCCGCCACAGAGGTGGCGAAGCCGGGATTCCTCAAGATGAGTATCGCCTACAACTATACCCTGCCGGAGGCATGGGTTTACACGCTTGGTGTGGCCCTGGGATACAGCGTGGCGCTTATCATATTCGCCGCGATACGGGAGAGGGTGGACTTCGCGCCGGTGCCGGCGCCGTTGAAGGGTTACCCGATGGCGTTCGTGACGTCCGCTCTAATGTCCCTGGCGTTCACGGGCTTCACCGGACTCTTCGGCCTGTAAGGCCCTGGGGGGATAGATGATGCTTACGTTCGCGATAGTAGTGATGGCGATCATGGGGGCGGCGTTCGGCCTGCTCCTGGGGGTCGCGGGCAAGAAATTCCATGTCGAGGTGGACCCCAGGGTTACGCGGGTCCGGGAATGTCTCCCGGGGGCGAACTGCGGGGGATGCGGTTATCCCGGCTGCGACGGATATGCGGAGGCCGTCGTGTCCGGCAAAGCCGCCGCCGACGCCTGCAAGCCGGGCGGGGCAGCGGCAGCGACCAGGATCGGTGAGATACTCGGGGTGGCCGTCGACGCGGACGGCGATAGAGGCATCGCGAGACTCATCTGCGGAGGCGGGGCCACTTGTGGAAACCGCGCAAGATACTCGGGGATACCCACTTGCCGAGCGGCCACGCTGGCCGGCGGTGGGTTCAAGTCGTGCGAATTCGGGTGTCTTGGCCTCGGAGATTGCGTGGAGGCGTGCCGGTTCGACGCGATGAAGATGTCGGCCGACGGAATGCCGGTTATAGACGAGGAGAAGTGCGTCGCGTGCGGTAGTTGTGTTAAGGCCTGCCCCAGGGGGATCATCGAGATCATTCCTCGATCCAAGACCGTATTCGTGGCGTGCCGCAGCACCGATTCGGGTGCCGTCACTCGCAAGGTGTGCAAGGCCGGCTGCATAGCCTGCCGCCTGTGCGTCAAGGCGTGCCAGGAGGGCGCCATTCAGGTGGAGAACAACCTCGCCAGGATAGACTATACGAAGTGCACTTCATGCGGGGCTTGCGCTGCGAAGTGCCCCACCGGGGCCATTAAGGATCTTCTGACACGCGCATCGAAGATAGCGGCGGCGATCTGACGGTGCGCGCAGTCCGATATGGGCATCGGGCTTCCGGTGAAGGCCCCCGCGAGGGGGCCTTCATGCTGAGTGCCGCGCGGCGGGGGCCGCGGGCGGAAACGGGGTTGTGGCGATTGGCGGGGTGCGTGGTGAAGGGGGACGTGGCGGCGGCGTTCTGCGCCGCGTTTGTTGTGGTTTGCGTGGCCGCGGGTTGCGGTTTTTTGGGAACATCGCGGCAGGTCGAGAAGTCCTGTATCGCGATGGACACGTTTATTCGTGTTCGTGCCTGGGGACCGCGGGCCGGCGAGGCCGCCGAGGCGGCCGTCGCCGAGTTTGGGAGACTTGACGCCCTGCTCAATCCGTATGACGAATCCAGCGAGATCTCGGCAGTCAATCGCGCCGCGGGAATCGGGCCGGTGAGGGTAAGCCCGGACACATTCGCCGTGGTCGAGCGGGCCCTCTGGTACGCGAACCGCACGGGAGGCGCCTTCGACCCTACTGTCTTTCCCCTGATGGAGGCATGGAACTTCGCGGGGACTCCGCGTGTGCCGTCGCGGGGGGATCTGGAGAACGCGCTCGAGCTCGTGGACTACCGCGACGTTCGGCTGGACCGGGGGGCTTCCACGATCGCCCTTCTCAAGAAGGGTATGGGCCTCGATGTCGGCGGGATAGCCAAGGGGTACGCCACCGATCGCGCCTCGGATGCCCTGCGTGCCAGGGGCGTGACGTCGGCCCTGATCGACGCGGGGGGCAACGTGTGTGCCGTCGGGGCAAAGCCCGCAGGTTTTCTGGGATCCGCCCCCTGGAAGGTCGCTGTTCAGCATCCCAGAAATCCGGCCGGGACGCTGGCAACGATACGGATTTCCGGCGGAAGCGTCGTAACTTCGGGCGACTACCAGAGGTATTTCGAGGCCGGAGGATACAGGTACCATCACATCCTGGACCCGGCCACCGGCTATCCGTCCATGGGGTTCCGGAGCGTGACCATCATCGGACCCGCGTCGTTCGATTGCGACGCGCTGTCCACGGCCGTTTTCGTCATGGGGGAAGAGGCGGGCTTCAGATTTCTTCAGGACCTGACCGGCTTCGGAGCGGTGGCGGTCAGGGGTGATGGCACCGTGATTACCGCCGGAACCCCAGATGCCATGATCGATATCATCCCTGAGCGCCCGGACATTTAATGGAATAATTGGGCGGAAATGGGGAGAAGGATACGACAGGAAAAGCCAGCGTTTGCACGAATAGTGTACCGGACCGGAATAAAGATTCCAATTGGCCGTCAAGGGGGCGGAGAGATGCGGCGGGAGAGGAACCCGTGGATCATCTTCCTGATATTGCTTTTCGGGGCTATATCGGGGAGCGCAGTCGGCCACATTCTATCCAGGTATGTGCCGCTGCTCGGTATCTCCATCGGGGGGGGATTGGAGCCGCCGGCAACGCTCAATCTGATCGTCCTTACGATCACTTTCGGGGTCAAGATGGTTGTGAATGTCGGCACGGCTATCGGGATTATCCTGGCGATGATGCTCTGCTTCGGCAGGCGCTGACCCGTGGAATGGGCCCGATAGTACTCGCGTCGCGGTCGCCCAGGAGGGCGGCGCTTCTCAAGCAGATCGGCCTGGAGTTCTCCATCATTCCTGGGGCGGTCGACGAACCGGCCGGATTGGGCGGGCCGGGAACTGTCGCCGAACGGCTGGCGCTGGCCAAAGCGCGCGCCGTGGCGGATTCGCTCGAGCGCGGGCTGGTCATAGGCGCGGATACCGTCGTTACGCTGGATGGCGACATATTAGGCAAACCGGCGGATAGCGACGATGCGCGCATGATGCTCACCAGGCTGTCCGGCAGGTCCCACTTGGTGGTGACCGGAGTGGCGGTCGTTGACGCGGGTACGGGAAGATCAATAGTGGAACACGAAGAAAGCCGCGTGTGGTTCAGAACACTGGATAGCGATGAGATCGACGCTTATGTAGCATCCGGTGAGCCGGCGGACAAGGCCGGCGCGTACGGGATCCAGGGCCTAGGCGCGGTAATGGTGGAGAAGATCGAGGGCTGCTATTTCAATGTGGTGGGACTACCACTGCGGAGGCTGGCGGGGATCCTCAAGTCGTTCGGGTTGGACGTTCTCGAGATGAACCGATAACAGTTGTCCCTGTTCCGCAACGGCGAAGGGCGCCGGCCCGGCGGGATGGAGGCATTTATTGGGTACGCGAGGAATTAGGGATCCTGGAGGGCGTGTCCGAGATCACACTGTTCGGCTGAAGGACTTGCCGGACGACGACAGGCCGAGAGAGAGGGTATGTAGGCTGGGCCCCGAGGCTCTCTCCACCGCTGAGCTCCTGGCGGTGGCCTTGAGGACCGGGAGCGGTGGCGTGACTGCGCTGGGACTGGCCCAGCAGCTGCTCAGCCTCGGCAGAGAAACGGCTGGACCGGGTCGCGAATTGGGCTACCTTATGGGAGCGCCGGTCGAGGAGATCTGCGGGGTAAGGGGGATGGGCGCCGCGAAGACGGCGCAGGTCAAGGCGGCGCTCGAGCTAGGGAGACGGGCGGCGGCGGAGGCCGGCCTACCAAGGGCGGCGATCAGATGCCCGGCGGACGTGGGAGACCTCCTCGTGAAGGAGATGAAACACCTCGATAAGGAGCAGTTCCGGACTGTTTTGCTTAATACAAAGAATCAGGTGGTCGGCATCGAGGTGATCTCGGTCGGTAGTCTCAACGAGTCGATCGTGCATCCCAGAGAGATATTCAAACCGGCGGTGAGAAAGAGCGCCGCCGCGGTGATACTGGCTCACAACCATCCGAGCGGAGATCCGAATCCAAGCGCCGAGGACGTGGAGGTTACGAGGAGACTCATCGAAGCGGGAGGGATCCTGGGTATCGAGGTCCTCGATCACGTAGTAATCGGCGATGACAGGTTCTTCAGTCTGAGGGAAGCCGGGTTGGCCTGGCGCTGACAGGAAGGGGATTTACATGTTTGATTTCATCTACAACTACTTCTCCCGCGACATGGGGATCGATCTTGGGACCGCAAACACGGTGGTGCACGTGAAGGGCAAGGGGATAGTCATTCAGGAGCCCTCCGTGGTCGCGCTAAACAAGGACACGCGCGAGCTGTTGGCCGTCGGGAACGAGGCCAAGCAGATGATCGGTCGCACACCCGGCAACGTCGTGGCCATCCGCCCGATGAAGGACGGCGTCATAGCCGATTTCGACGTGACCCAGACGATGCTGAAGTACTTCATAAGGAAGGCCAATCCCAGGGGGGTATTCAAACCGCGCATAGTCATATCGGTTCCCACGGGGGTGACCGAGGTCGAGAGGCGGGCGGTCATCGAAGCGTGCCTGCAGGCCGGCGCCCGAGAGGCGTACCCGCTCGACGAACCCAAGGCGGCGGCGATAGGAGCGGGGCTTCCGATTACGGAACCGACGGGCAACATGATCGTCGACATCGGTGGGGGTACCTGCGAGGTCGCGGTCATCTCCCTGCGCGGGATCGTGACGTCTCGCTCCATAAGGATCGCGGGGGACGAGATGGACGAGGCGATCATCAGTTACATAAAGAAGGGCTACAACCTGGCAATCGGCGAGCGTACCGCCGAAGAGATCAAGATCGAGATAGGCTCGGCGTACCCGGTGAACGACGGCCAGTCGATGGAGATACGGGGCAGGGATCTCGTCACCGGGCTGCCGAAGACGATAACCTTCACGGCGGAAGAGGCGAGGAAGGCCCTGTCGGAACCGGTTACCGCGATTCTGGACGCCATCAGGGTTACGCTGGAGAAAACGCCGCCGGAGCTATCCGCGGACATAATGGACAGGGGCATAATGATGTCCGGCGGCGGATCTATGCTGCGGGGCCTGGACAAGCTGATCGCGGAGGACACCGGGATGCCAGTCCACCTTGCCGAGGAGCCGCTGCTATGCGTTGTCAGGGGTACGAGCAAGGCCATCGAGGACGTGGATACACTCAGACGAATTGCCTCGGTAAGCAGAGGGCTTAGGTAAGAAGGGCGTGATGCTCCTGGACCGCCGTTATGGTCTTCGCAGGCTGATCCTGGGGGCGCTCCTGGTTATTGCAGCCGTCGCGGTGACAAGCCTGACATCCGGGGAGAGGGGCGCGACCACTGGAATAGAAAACCTTGTCGATGACGTGGTCTTTCCCCTGCAGGCCGTCGCGCATCGCGTGGCGCAATCGTTCGCGTCCGCCCGGTCGTGGTTCGCCGATATCAATAGATTGAAGGCCGAAAACGAGGAACTCAAGAAGCGGACGAGCGAGATAGACTCGATCAAGGTCCAACTCGACGATGCCCTCAACGAGAACCGCCGCCTGAGAGAACTGGCGGGTTTCGCCGAAAGGTCCCCTTTTGCCTTCATTCCCGCGGACGTGGTGGGGAGGAGCACCGATAACTGGTTCTCGACCATCGTTGTGGGCCGCGGCTCCCTGAGCGGAGTGGAGAAGAACTGGCCGGTGCTGAGCAGCAAGGGCTTGTTGGGGCGCACAATCAAGGTGACCGCCAGGACCTCCACCGTATTGCTCCTCCTGGATACCGACTCGTCCGCGGGCGTCCTGGTGGAGAGATCGAGGGACGCCGGCATTGTCTCCGGCGGCAGGTCGGATAACCTGTTGAAGATGACCATGTTTTCCAGGGACGCGGATGTTCGCGAAGGAGACAGCGTGGTGACATCCGGTCTGGGGAGCATCTACCCTGGCGGGCTGCTGGTGGGTAGCGTCGAGAAGGTTGAAAGAGAAGAATACGGATTGATAAAATCCGCGCTGGTCCGTCCAGCCAGCGATTTCGGGAGGATAGAGGAAGCCCTCATCATGAGGCCCCCGGCGGGAGAGAAACCCAGATGAAGTACTGGCCGTTAGTGGCGATACCCCTGTCGTGGATCCTCCAGGTATTGCTGGCGGCGCGATTCGGGCCCATCAACGCGATTCCCGATATACCCCTGCTCCTCGCCGCTTTCTCGGGCCTTCTGATGGGGCCTGATGCGGGCGCCGCCACGGGCTTCTTTGCCGGCCTGCTTCAGGACATATCGTTTGGCCGCTACATAGGAGTCCACGCGCTTTCCCGGGCCGCATGCGGGTTTGTGTCGGGCTACGCCGGGAAGCGCGTGCTCCCCGACAGCCTTGCGGTCCCGTTCCTCGTAGGTTTTGGCGCGACGCTCCTCGACGATCTCGTGTCGCTTGTTATTTTCGGCGTCGCCGGCGCCGGTACGTTCGTGCTCCGGAGGCAAATGCTGGTGCTCACCGCGAGCGCCTACAACGCGCTACTGGGGCCGCTGGCGTTCATGCTCGTTTCGAGGCTGAGTTCCGGGAAGCCCACGCAGGGGAAGATGTAGAACATGCCGACTCAAGGTGTTGGAGACCTGACCAAAAAGCGCATAATAGCGTTCTTTCTGATCCTGGTCGTGGCGTTCCTTTCGATTGGGGTTCAGCTTGGGCGTCTCCAGATCGGTCACGGTGAGGAGTACGAGGATCTATCGAGGGGCAACCGGCTGAGGCTCGTTCCGATCACCGCGCCCAGGGGCGTGATATACGACCGCAACGGCATGATACTCGCCACCAGCCGGCCGGCGTTCTCCGTCTCATTGTTCGTCATGGACCCATCCCGGATGAAGGATAACGCCGCGAACCTGGCGGCGGTGCTCGGCATAGAGCGCGAGAAGATCGAGAAAAAGGTGAACGATCGCAAGGATAGGCTCTACGAACCGGTGAAGATCGTGAGCAACATCAGTCCCGAAACATACACGGCGATCGAGGAGCAAAGGGCCGATCTGCCGGGCGTCGTGGTCGAGGTTGAGCCGGTCAGGGATTATCCCAACAGCTCCGTTGCCTCGCATGTTTTGGGTTATGTCCATGAGATATCTCAGGAACAGCTGGGTTCGCCCAGGTTCAGCGATTACCGCATGGGTGACATAATCGGGCAATACGGCCTGGAATCCGCCTTCGAACGGGATCTTCGCGGCAAAGACGGTGGCAAGCAGGTAGAAGTAGACGCCAGGGGCAGGTTCAGCAAGGACCTGGGGAGGATAGATCCGACGGCCGGGAACAACGTATACCTGACGCTCGACCTTGGCTTGCAGAGGGCCGTGGAGAACGCGCTCGACGCCCAGATAGCGAATCTTCGCAAGACGAACCCCGGCGTGAAGGCGGGGGCGGCCGTGGCGTTAGACGTGAGGAACGGCGGGATCCTGGCCATGGTCAGCCGCCCGGAATTCGACCCTAACGACTTTTCGCGTGGGATCAAGCCATCCCAACTCGATGCCCTTTACAGACTCAAGGCCCTTAACAATCTGGCCATCGCGGGGCAATATCCACCCGGGTCGTCGTTTAAGATGGTTACGGCCATCGCAGCCCTCGAGGAGGGCAAGATCACTCTGTCCGAAAAGGTCACCGATCCTGGGTACCATTGGTTCGTCCCCACGTTGCACTGCTGGAACAAGTCGGGGCACGGCTCCATCGATATACAACAGGCGATCCAGGTTTCGTGCAACGTCTTCTTCTATGAGATGGGCAGGAGACTCGGAGTGGACCTCATTGCGAAGTACGGCAAGCGCCTGGGATTGGGGTCACCGACGGGAGTCGAGTTACCCGGCGAAGCCCCGGGGCTGATACCCACCACTGATTGGAAGAAACAGGCGTACTCGCGAAAGATAGTGACGGAACCCCAGGTGCTGATGGCTGAGAATATGATGGCCGGGATGGGACAGGTGTTCCACACGTACACCCCCATACAGATGGCGAACTATGTCGCCACGATTGCCAACGGCGGTACGAGGTACAAGCCCCATTTTCTAAAGAAGGTAACGGATCCCCAGGGCAAGGTGATACGGGAGGCCGTTCCGGAGGTCGCCGCCGTACTCGGAGCCTCCAGGGAAAACCTGGACGCGGTGAGGCAGGGTATGTGGATGGTCACGCAGCCCGGCGGCACCGCGAGCGCGAACTTCTTTCGTTTTCCCGTGAAAGTGGCCGCCAAGACGGGCACCGCCGAGAACCCCCACGGTGACGATCACGCCTGGTTCGTGGCGTACGCCCCCGTGGAAGATCCTGAGATAGCGATCGCGGTAATAATCGAGCACGGCGGCCACGGCGGCACATCCGCCGCCCCCGTTGCAAGGGCGGCTTTCGAGAAGTACTTCAACCTATCGTCCGAGGGCGCCGGCGGGGATAATCCCACCCCATGAGTCAAACCCCTGAATGATAGCGGGTGAACTGGAGTATTCTGGCACCGGGTGAAGGAATTGCAGCTCCGGGCGAGAATCAGGCTACGGAGTGAGGAGGCGCCTTGGTGAAACGGGATGGGGTCACGTTCAGGGGGACCAGGGACGGCGTACTGGTCGTCCTGGATGAGGATGTCGGTTACGAGGCTTTGAAACAGAGACTGGTCGAGCGCCTGGAGGAATCGGGGACTTTTTTCCAAGGTTCCCGGGTGATCCTGGATACGGGGTCGCGCACTTTTGGGCCGGCGGAGCTCGTGGACCTGGAAGAAATGATGAGCGAGAGGTTTGGGGTTCATCTGGAGAAGGTGGTTCACGGCCACAACGCGGCGAGGTCGGCGGAGGTGGAGCGCGTGAGCGCGCCCGCCGCCGCGAGCCCGGCGAAACCGATTGAGGAAGGGGAAGCCAGGCAGACCCTGTTGATCAGGAGAACATTGAGGTCGGGGCAGAGGATCGGGTACGAGGGCAATGTGGTCGTTCTCGGGGACGCGAACCCTGGATCCGAGATCGTTGCAGCGGGGGATATTATCGTGGTCGGCGCGCTGCGCGGGGTCGCGCACGCCGGGGCGTCCGGTAACGGTGGCGCCATCGTCGCAGCGCTCAGACTGGCTCCCACGCAGTTGAGGATCGCGGGGCGCATCGCGATTCCACCGGATGAGACCGCGAATCCCGGGCGGCCCGAGATGGCCAGGCTCTCGGACGGCGGCATAATCGTCGAAGCAATGTCCTGGGTCGCCGGAGGCTGACGGGGAGGTTGTGTGATGGGCGAAGGTTACGTCATTACTTCGGGCAAGGGGGGCGTCGGAAAGACGACCGCCGTAGCCAATATAGGTACTGCTCTCGCAAGTATCGGCAAGAGGGTTGCGATGATCGACGCTGACATAGGTCTGCGGAACCTCGATGTCGTCATGGGACTGGAGCAGCGGATCGTATACGATCTGGTGGACGTGGTGGAGGGCTACTGCAAGATGAAGAACGCCCTCATCAAGGACAAGCGGATCGAAGGACTGTGCCTCCTGCCCGCCGCGCAGACGAAGGACAAGACCGCGGTGAGGCCGGAGCAGATGAAGAAGATCGTGAACGAACTCAAGAACGATTTCGACTACGTGCTCGTGGATTCCCCCGCAGGGATCGAGCAGGGGTTCAAGAACGCAATCGCCGGAGCGGACAAGGCGATTATAATAACGACTCCAGAGGTTTCAGCCGTGCGGGACGCGGACCGGATCATCGGCCTGCTCGAGGCGACGGATGTGGCATCACCCTGGTTGGTCGTCAACAGGATAAGGCCGCGCCTCGTGAAGAAGGGCGATATGCTGGATGTTCAAGACATAGTGGATATCCTGTCCGTGGACCTTCTCGGTGTGGTTCCCGAGGACGACAGCATAGTGGTCACGACCAACAAGGGCGAGCCCGCCTCCCTCCACGCGAATTCCAGGGCGGGAGAGGCGTACAGGAACGTGGCGAGGCGAATCACCGGGGAGCAAGTGCCGTTCATGCCCATTGAGGAACAAGATGGCTTTTTCGATCGCTTCAAGAGATTTCTTGGATTGGGAGGCCGGTGAGGGGGTGGGTCCCATAGGATTCTTCAGCCGACTTCAAACGAGGGGCTTTGGCAGCAAGGACGTGGCCAAAGAGCGCCTTCGCTTGACACTCGTCAACGATAGGGCGGGAGTGGCGCCCCATCTCATCGAGAAGGTCAGGGAAGACATGATAAAGGCCGCGTCGAAGTATCTCGAGATCGATGGCTCGGCGGTGAGCTTCAGCCTCTCCAACTCGGACGCGTCGGTGGCCCTGGTCGCGAACATACCGGTGAGGAGGATAAAGCGGGCCGGCGAGATCAACGGCTCACGACGATCCTGAGATGATCGCGGAACGGCGCATGAAGCGGGGACTGGATTGGGCGCTGGTGACGGCGGTCCTGATCCTGTCCGCGATTAGTCTTCCTATGATAGCCAGCGCCACGCAGGCCCCATCGACGGGCGGTTTCTCGCTGGTGAAGCGACAGGGAGTATCTATCGCCATAGGCATTCTCGTGGCGCTTGCAGTCATGTCGGTAGACTACAGCGACCTGGCCAGGTTCTCGAGGCTCATCTACGTATTCAACCTGGGCCTGCTCGTCGCCGTCACAGCGGCGGGAAGGACCACGCTGGGCGCGCAGAGATGGGTCCAGATAGGCCCGGTTTCACTCCAACCATCGGAACTGGCCAAGCTATGCATGATCATTACGCTGGCGGCAAGCCTATCACGGAGGGATGGCGAAGAGCACGGCTGGGCCGAGATAATCTCCTCCTTCATCCACATCGCGCCAGCCATGCTGCTCGTGCTCAAGCAACCGGACCTGGGCACCTCGCTCGCTTTTGTGGCGATCACGCTGGGCATACTGGTTGCCGCGGGCGCCCCGGGCAGGATCCTGGCGCGTATCGTCGTGGCGGGACTTGGCTCGGTGATCGGGGCGGTGGTGGCGCATTTCCGTTGGGGTCTCCCGTTGCCGCTGGAGGACTACCAGTTGAAGAGGCTCATCGTCTTCACCAACCCCGGAATCGATCCGCTCGGGTCCGGCTATCAGCTCAGGCAATCCATCATCGCGATAGGTTCGGGGAGACTCGTCGGCAAGGGGCTTTTCGCGGGTACCCAGAACCAGCTGAGGTTTCTCCCGTTCCAGCACACAGACTTCATTTTCTCCGTGATTGGCGAAGAACTGGGGTTCATCGGAGGGATAGCCGTACTGACGCTGTACTTGTTCGTGTTGTGGAGGGGCCTGAGAATAGCCGCGATGGCCAGGGATTACTTCGGCGCTCTCCTGTCCGTGGGAGTGGTTTCGATGCTGGCCTTCCACATCCTGATCAACGTGGGCATGACTGTCGGGATGATGCCGGTGACGGGGATTCCCTTACCGTTCATGAGCTACGGCGGCAACTCGATGATCACGAACATGGCTGCGGTCGGTCTGTTGTTGAACGTCTATATGAGGAGGCACAAGATCGTCTTCTAACATAGAATGAATGACCCGAACAGCCTCGAGAGCCGGACCTCCACTTGGACAGCGAGCGCTGTCCGAGTGGAGGTTTCAGCGATTGTGGGGGTGGTGTGGATGCTGTCTCCGAGCATGGAGGATTACCTCGAAGAGGTGTACCGGATATCGGCGGGCAACACGGGCGTCCGCATTACTGACATAGCCGCGCGGCTTCACGTGAGGCTGCCATCGGTGGTGAAGGCGTTGCGGAGGCTTGCCTTGGAAGACTACGTCGAGTACGGTCGCGACTCCCGACTCACCCTGACGCCAAAGGGCCACCAGGTGGGGAAGTACCTCGTGGAAAGGAACAGGATTATCACGCAGTTCCTTCGCTTTTTGGGGTCGTCGGAAACGGCCTCGAGGGAGGCTGAGGCCGTCGAGCACGGTTTCAGCATGGTGACGATCACCGCGATCGAGCGATTCGTGCAGTATATGGAGGAGAATCCTCGAATGCGTGATGAGTACAGACGATTCTGCGAGGATAAGGGGACTCCGCTTCCGGGTCCCTCGGACGCGTTCACGGGCGGATGGGTGCAAAGGCGCGCTAGAACGGACTGAACGAGCCGGTAAGGGCCGCCCTGGCGAGAAAGCATGCCACCGCCGCTGTCGCGGTCGTTATCAGGGCGGTCGCTATCGCCCATCTTGCGCGACCCGTCTCCTTGAAGATGGTGAGCAACGTCGTAGCGCACGGGAAATGGAGCAAAGAGAAAAGGACCGTGCACAGGGCGGTCACCCAGGTCCAGCCGTTGACCCGGAGGACGGCCGCCATCTCGGCTATGTCACCCGCATCGACCATGGCGCTCGCTCCTGTGTAGCCCATGAACGCCACTGGCAGAACGATTTCGTTGGCGGGCAGCCCCAGCAGGAATGCAACCAGGATCATGCCATCCAGGCCCATCCACTTCGCGGCGGGATCCAGGAAGGCCGCCGCCCACCGGATCGGAGTGGTTCCAGCCACGCGCATGTTGGCCAGCATCCAGACCAGCGCCCCCGCCGGTGCGGCGACGGTCACGGCCCGGCCCAGGACGAATATCGTCCTATCGATGAACGAGGTGAAAAGCACTCGACCGATCTGCGGGGGGCGGTACGGCGGGAGTTCAAGCGTGAAGGATGTTGGAATCCCTCGGAGCAGCGTCCTGGACAGTATCCATGAGATGCCGAGGGTAACGACGACGCCCAGGACGACCATTCCGGAGACGATAAGGGATGCCATCAATGAACCCGCGGCACCCTCCGGGTCCATGCCCGAATACCACGCCATGCAAACCGAGGAGAGCGCGATGAGGCACGGGAATCTCCCGTTGCAGGGGACGTAGTTGTTGGTCACGATCGCTATGAGCCGTTCCCGTGGGGATTCTATGATCCGGCACGCTATCACGCCTGCGGCGTTGCATCCCAGGCCCATGCTCATGGTCAGCGATTGCTTGCCATGGGCGCCCACCAAGTCGAAGAGTGGGTCCAGGTTGAAGGCGACCCTGGGGAGGTATCCCAGGTCTTCGAGCAGGGTGAAGCATGGGAAGAAGATGGCCATGGGGGGCAGCATTACGGAGACAACCCACGCCACGGACCTGTAAGTCCCCATGATCAGCACTCCGTGGAGCCACGCCGGCGCGTTCAACCTGTTGAAGATCGACGTGAGGATGTCCTGGCCCGCGAAGAGAACCCGCGCGAGTCCCGCGGACAGGTAGTTCGCACCGCTGACGGTCACCCAGAATACGGCGGTGAGCAGTAAGAGCATTATAGGGAAACCAAACCACCATGACGTCAGCAGGTCGTCGAGCGAGTCAACGGCGCGTCGACTGGGAACTCCGGCGTGAACGGCGTCGGCGGCGATCCTTTCGGCACGGTTGTAGATGCTCGCGACGACGTCCTCGCTGTTGATACCGCAGCCCGCCGATATGTGCCGCGCTTCTTCGCCCAGTCTCGCGATATTTTCGGGGACGCGATGGGAGGTCACGTCGCGAACCCTCCCTCCCCGTCCGCGACGGCGGATCGCTCGGCCATCAACCGGAGGAGCGAATCCCGCGCTGCGCCGGACGAATGCAGGAGACTCATCGCAATCCACCGTGCGCCCCTCTCCTCGAACCCCAACCTTAGAATGTGTGGGAGAAGGCGGTTGGATGCGTGGGAAACCGTATTCGAATAGGGCACGGGCACCGGCTCGGGGCGGATCGCCCCGGTAGCCACCGCCGCTATCGTGTCCCTGAGCTCTTTGAGACCCATGCCCGACCTCGCCGCGGTCGCCACTACGGGCACCCCGAGGTCCATCGCCAGGGCATTCACATCGATGGTCGTTCCCCTTTTGCGCGCCTCATCGATCAGATTAACGCAAACCACTGTCCTGGGCGTGATCTCGACTATCTGCAGAGCGAGATTGAGATTCCGCTCCAGGCATCCCGCGTCCGCCACGACTACGGTGGCGTCCGGTGCGCCGGCTAGGAGCAAATCCCTCGCGATCTCCTCCTCGGCCGAGTTTGTGAACAGCGAATACGTCCCGGGGAGGTCCACCACCACGAATGAGGTCCCCTCGTGGTTGTACCGCCCGCGGGCGACGGCGACCGTCTTTCCTGGCCAGTTTCCGGTGTGCTGGCGGAGGCCGGTGAGCGCGTTGAAGACGGTGCTCTTTCCGGTGTTTGGGTTCCCCGCCAGCGCCACCACCAGTTCGTTCGTTTTCCCGCCGGGCCCGAGCCCATCGGTGCCCTTGAGGTCACGCGCGATCGATTCAGGTGCGAGTCGCACGGTCCATCTCCCCCGTGTCTATTGTTATTGTCAGGCTGTCCCTGGAACGCAATGCCAGCATCGTGCCCCTTATCAGGAAGGCGGTTGGGCCGCCGAGCGGCCCCCTTCTGATAGCGCTCACTCGGGCGCCCGCCGTGAATCCGAGATCCAGAAGCCTTCGTCTGAGTGGATCCGTCCCACCGACACCGACCACCCAACCCGTCATGCCTATCTTCAGCCTCGACATCGGTATCCGCATTGCCCGGCCCCCCGGAGGCGGTTAGCCTCGGCTAACGTAATCTAGATTATGAGGTTGTGAGCATATAGGTTACACGTGGACCATGTGACCCTTGCGCAGCGCATCAGTGGAGACGACTGTAACGGCTGACCGCGCCAAAGCAAAGCGCAGGATGATGCCCTGGGGTGACATAGCGAGAGAGGCTATTAGTTGGGGAGGCTATTAGTTAGAGAGACAATAAGGCCGGTTGCGCCGGGCGCGACCGGACACTGAACGGTTGGAAGCACGGCCCTACGGCACACGGGCCCTGCCCGTTTCCTATTTCAACCCGTCAAGAAATGCTGCGACCTTACCGGTTACCTGAGCCGTCTCTAGCAGGAAGGCGTCGTGGCCGTATGAGGACTTGATATCACAATGAGCAACCTGCCTTCCGGCCGAGCGCAGGGCCTCAGTCCATTCGAAGCACTGTTCCGGAGTATACAGCCAATCGCTCGAGAACGACGCCACAAGCCACGAGCAGCGACTGAGCATCGCCGCCCTCGCGAGATCGCCGTCGCCCCACGTGGCGACATCGTAGTAGTCCATCGCCTTGGTGATGTACAGGTAGCTGTTGGCGTCGAACCGCTCCACGAAGGACTGTTGCTGGTGCTGAAGATAGCCTTCCACCTCGAACTCCGGGTCGAACCCGAAGCCGAGCCTATTTCCGTTTCTCAACTGTCTGCCGAACTTCATCGCCATGCTTGCCTGGGACAGATAGGTGATGTGGCCGATCATCCGGGCGACGCCCAGGCCGGCCTCGGGGGATGTTTCTCCGTAATAGTCACCCCCCCGAAAGCCGGGGTCGCACATTATCGCGCGCCGGGCCACGGCATTGAACGCGAGCCCCTGCGCGCTCAGCCGTGGGGCAGCGGCCAGGACAATCGCCCCTCGAACCCGGTCCGGAGAGGAGAGGGCCCATTCCATCGCCTGTTGCCCTCCAAGGGACCCCCCCGCGACGGCAAGCAGCCGATCGATGCCCAGATGGTCGATCAGGCGCCTCTGGAGTCTCACCCAATCACCCAAGGTCACCACCGGAAAGCGCAGGCCGTACGGGAGTCCGGTTTCGGGATTGGTGGACGAGGGGCCGGTGGTCCCGTAGCAGCTACCCAAAACATTACTGCATATGACGTAGTACCGCCGGGTGTCGAACCCCTTGCCCGGCCCTATCATGGAGTCCCACCAGCCCGGTCTCTTGCCGCGCCAGAGCCTTCCATCATGCTCCGCGTTCCGGTCCCACCCGGCGGCGTGCGCGTCGCCGCTCAGGGCATGGAAAACGAGTATGGCGTTGTCCCGCTCGGGATTCAACGTCCCATAAGTTTCGTACTCCACCTCGACGGGCCAAATGCTTCTACCGCAATCCAGTGGCAGCGGATTCGACTGGTCCGCCAGGCGTACCCGCCGCGGGGTGGTCCATCCCACCGACCTGGGGGAATCCGGCGGATCGTATTTGTTGCTCTTTTTCCCCAATAATGCGTTCAATGGGTCGCTCACGCTGGTCTACCTCTCTCGGCGTCTCGCGGGCGTCCTCGTTCGTCAAGTCGTCCTCGAGACAAATAACCCCCTCCCGAGATCAGGAGGGGGTTTGGGTACAAAAAGGCCTCCGAGTGCGGAGGCAGAATCTCCCACTCTCTCATCTCTCAGGACCATCCGTCCTGCAGGAGTTGGCACCTTACGGCTAATGAGACCGCAGGTTGCCGGGCTTCATCGGGCCAGTCCCTCCGCCGCTCTGGATAAGAGCACTCGAATATGCTATTTTGCTCGATATTACCACAGGGTTGCGCGCCGAGTCAACTATGGGCTTCGTGTACTGTGGGCTTCGTGTACCCTACCCAGGCGATTGACACGGGAATAGAATTGCTCTATGCTAGTGGACGGATGGACCTCCATCCGCGAACCAATACCCTTTAAGTTAGGTCCTGAGAGGCCAGTAAGGGGAAGCCAAGCGATTCACATGCCTCCTTAGCTGGCCGGGTAGCCAAGCCGAAGGGGGCATTATTCATGAATACCGTCCTCGATGCGCCGCCCGGAGTAAAGGTGTGCGCGGGCCGCGACCGGCCTGCGGCGTCGATCGAAACGTGCGGCGTCGTCTCAAACGAAAAGATCGCTGCGGCGACGTACCGCCTTACCCTTCATTCCCCCGCGATTGCTCGCACTGGGGTTCCCGGTCAGTTCCTCCACGTTGATTGCGGCATGGTCCTGCGACGTCCGTTCAGCATAAGCGGCATCGATCGCGACCGCGGGTTGGTTGAAATGACCTACAAACTGGTGGGCCCCGGGACGGCATGGCTCTCCGGCCTGAGAGTTGGCAGCCGGCTGGGCGTCATCGGCCCGCTGGGCAACGGTTTCTCACACCCTTCAACCGCTGGACCGGTCCTGCTGGTCGCCGGCGGGATAGGAGCCGCTCCCCTTCTTGCCTGGGCGGCGGACCTGCGTTCCTCTGGAAGGGAAGTATCCGCGCTCGTCGGGGCAAGGTCGGCGAGCGAGATGATTGGCTTGGAGCGCCTGGAGAGTCTAGGGGTTTCAGTGACGGCATGCACGGACGATGGAAGCTTGGGGTTCTGCGGGACGGTGTGTGACGTTCTCGAGGCGGCGGTGAAGCGATGCGCTCCCGTCAGGATGTACGCGTGCGGACCTCTGCCGGTGCTCCAGGCAGTCCAGGCAGTTTCGCGGGATCTGCGCATCTCGTGCGAGGTGTCGGTAGAAGACCGCCTGGCGTGCGGCATCGGCGCGTGCGTCGGTTGCGCTGTGCGCAGAAGGGTGCCCTTAGAGGGCGCCCTTTTTTTCCGGGCCTGCTCGGACGGACCCGTATTCGACGCGGAGGACATCGTTATCTAGGTTATCTAAGGGGGTGCTTCTTTGGGCGGGCTCGCGCCGGATATGTCCGTGGATATCGGCGGCTTGAAGCTGGCCAATCCTGTAATCGCCGCATCCGGTATCGTCGGCTACGGTAAGGAGTACTCGAACCTCGGGATACTCCGTCACTTCGGGGCGGTGATCGTCAAGGGAACAACCCTGACGCCCAGAGCGGGTAATCCGCCGCCGCGGTTGGTCGAGACCCCTGCGGGGTTGCTGAACTCCGTGGGGTTGGAGAACCCCGGGGTCGATGCCGTAATAAGGGAGGAAATCCCACGCCTTGAGGCGACGGGCGCCACGATCATCGTGAATGTCGCGGGCGCTACGGCGGACGAGTATCTCAGGGTGACGGAGAAACTGGAGGCCGCGGAGAGCGTTCGGGCCCTCGAGATCAACGTCTCATGCCCGAACGTGAAGGCCGGCGGCATGCAGTTCGGGACTGACCCGGACGCCTGCGCCTCCCTGGTTGAGCGGTTAAGGGGCGCCACGGCGAAGACTATTATTGTAAAACTGAGCCCCAACACTTCTCGCATCGTTGAGGTCGCGAACGCGGTCGAGCACGCAGGCGCCGATGCTGTCTCGTTGATTAACACCATCCTGGGCATGGCCATAGATGTCGCGGCCTGCAAGCCGGTCCTGCCGAACATATTCGGTGGCCTCTCCGGTCCCGCCGTGAAGCCGGTAGCGCTCAGGATGGTATGGGAAGTGAGCGGAAGTGTGCGTATCCCCGTGATCGGGTTGGGCGGGATATCTTCTTCGACGGACGCCCTGGAGTTCATGATGGCCGGGGCAACGGCGGTTCAGATAGGAACCACGCTGTTCCGCAATCCCCTCGCGGGTGAGCGGATAGTGAACGGCATGAGTGAATGGCTTAGCGAACGGGGCATAGAAAGCGTGCGCGAGATAACCGGAATGGCGAGGATGGTGAATGGGTTTGATAGATAAGCGGGAACTCAACGGTGGGAACAATCCGCTCATAGTGGCTATCGATCTCCCGGATAGGGACTGCGCTCTTCGCATTGTTGAAAGGCTGTCCGGCCATGTGAGCATGTTCAAGGTCGGCATGGAGCTGTTCTATGCCGAGGGACCTCGTATAGTGGAGGACTTGCACTCCATGGGCGTTGAGGTGTTCCTCGACCTGAAATTCCACGATATTCCTAATACAGTGGAAAACGCGGTAAGGCAGCTCGGAAGGCTCCAGCCGGCGATGATGACGGTTCACGCTCAGGGCGGGTTGCCGATGATGACGCGCGCGGCCGCCGCCTCGAAGGAAAAGGCGGACGCCAACGGCTTCCGGCCACTGATCCTAGCCATCACGCTGCTCACCAGCATTGACGAGAGGACGCTTCGCGAAGACATGATGATAAGCGCTTCTCCCGCTGAATACGTGGTCGATATGTCCAGGCTGTCGCAATCCGCGGGGATCGACGGAGTGGTCGCGTCTCCGAGGGAGGCGCGATTGATCCGACTCGAATGCGGGGATGACTTCCTCATCGTGACTCCGGGCGTTAGGCCATCCTGGTATGCGCACGGGGACCAGATGCGGGTGGCCACTCCAGCCGAGGCTATCGCGGCCGGTGCCGATTGTATCGTCGTTGGAAGACCGATCACGCGCGCGGTCGATCCGCTCGATGCCGCCCTACGGATCCTCGACGAGATCCACGGGCGGGCCGGGGCCTGCGCCTGCGAGGCGCATCCGTGTTGAACCACGCGCTCGAGGTGAGAATTAAACTGGGAGGGTGGATGTATTGAACGAGAGGGACGTGCTCCAGGTGTTCGAGGATGACGGCGTGATAATGAGGGGACACTTCCTGCTCACGTCCGGCCGTCACAGTTCCACTTTCCTCCAGTGCTCCATGGTGATGCAACGGCCGGCGCACCTGGAGCGCATTTGCTCCGCGCTGGCGGCGAAGGTGAAGGGATTCTCCCCGCAATGCGTGGCCGGGCCGGCCATGGGCGGCGTGATACTGGCGTATGAAATGGCTAGAGCGCTCGGGGCAAGGGCCATATACGCGGAGAAGGTGGCCTCGGAGGAGTCGGCCGTGGGCCTCGCGTTTCGCAGGGGTTTCCAGGTGTCCCGCGGGGAGAAGTGCCTGGTCGTCGAGGACGCGGTGACGACCGGCGGGTCCGCGTTGAAACTGATGCAGCTCATCAGAGCCGCCGGCGCGGACGTGGTCGGCGTCGCCGCGCTGGTGGATAGGTCCGGAGGCAGAGTGGATTTCGGAGTGCCCTTCGTCTCGATGCTGGGGCTGGATATTCCATCTTACGAGCCGGATGATTGTCCGCTTTGCCGTGCGGGCGTGCCGGTCGGACGCCCGAAGTCAGCCGCCGGAACCCCCTGACGATTCGGAACACTCTCGTATTGTCTCAATGATGGCAGGAATTCGAGCGGGCTCACGGAATATGGGAACTACAGGAAATTTCGGGGGTATGCATGTGGGCCGCGATCCGGTGGATGAACTCGAATGGCTTGCGAATGCCGTGTTTTCGGGTCAACTGAGGTTGCCCTATGATGACCGGTCATACATGACTGAAGCGGATCTGTACGATTTCGCGAGGGCCAACGGGCTTGACGTGGCCAGGATGCACTATCTCATCGAACAATGCCTGCTGGTGCCGCAGAGAAGGACTCAGGCGGGTGATCTCTACAACGCGTGTTCCATTGCGGATACCATGGAGTTCATCGACGGGATGGCCGCGATGGGCCTAAGCATCGAGATGCAGCAGGTCATAGTGGAAGAACTCGTGCGGTTCGAAGAAGGCCTGTGGAGAGATACCGTGACCTCGTACAGGAAGGCCCACCCCGGGAGTCACGCCGGCTCCTTGAGTGATGCTCGCTTGAGGGTGGCTGCCAGCGTCAGCGTGATAAACTCCGTCCAGAAGGAACGCCGCTGGGTCCTGTCAGGCGTAACCGACGACCCCGCGCGCGAAAAGCAGTTGAAACGTTATTTCTCCTTGACATCCTCTCGTAAACGCAGGCGCGCCGAGCGCGCTCACTATTTGGAGCGTCTCTTCCGGAGCTAGTATCCATCACCCCGGGTATTCCCTCACTTTCGTCTTCATACCGTTGTTGCGAGAGGAGGCTTACTCGGGTGAGGGTGACATGGTGCCTTGTCGCGTTCTTGACTGCTGTGATCGTGATGTCGGCGTTATCATCGCGAATCAATATTGTTTCGCCTGGGTCGCCTATGCGGGCCATGGGACCCACGCCGCCGGAGCGGGCGGGTCCAGAGGATGAGGAGGGATCGCGCTCTTCGCACGACGCCACGTTCGGGGAGTTGCCTGACGGATGCGAGGAATGGAGGGTATTGAGCGTGAAATCGCCCCCTATGACGGGGAGCGATGTGAGGGACCTCCAGGCGTACCTAGGAGACAAGGGGTTTTACCAAGGTGCCCTCGACGGCGTGTACGGTGTGGCGACGGCCGATGCCGTCAGATCACTGCAACGGTGGCTGCGGGTGCCCGTGACGGGTGCCTACGACCTGCAGACATGGGTTGAAATCGAAGGAGGGACACCGGCCGCGCGGGCCGCCGTGCCGCCTCCCGAGGGAAGCGTCCATCTGAGAATCAATATAGACCAGTGCCGGTTGACAGTCTATTCCGATGGGGCCGTACACAAGAGTTACGTGGTGGCTATCGGAAAATCGGAGACCCCGTCGCCGGTGGGCGAGTTCAAGGTCCTATGGAAGAGCAGCGGCATAGGCGGGGTACTCGGCAGCCGTTGGATAGGGCTCAATGTCCCGTGGGGGATGTATGGCATCCACGGAACGAATAGGCCGTGGACTGTCGGTTATATGGCCAGCCATGGGTGTTTCCGCATGTTCAACCACGACGTGGAGGAGCTGTATGCGTGGGTGGAGGCGGGCACACCGGTAACCATAGAAGGGGACATATCCCAGTTGCGATGCAGAGATGTTCTGAGATTGGGAAGCGGGGCGCAGGACGTGGTCCTGTTCCAGATGAAAATCCGAGAAAAGGGCTTCTACGATCAGCGGGCGGACGGTGATTTCGGTCCGGCGACCGAGTCGGCCGTGAAAGACATGCAGATGTTCTACGGGTTCGAGCCGACGGGAGTAACGTCTCCCGATCTCATGAGGCTGTTAGGGTTGTGACGGCAAGGATTGCGGCCGTTTGCCACGAAATGTGTAATGAGGGGGCGCTTCAATACGCCGGGGGGAGGGCGCGCTGAGGGGCGCAACAATCCGGTTGGATGGGTCGTCTCTAATAGGGACTGTCTCAAATAGAGAGAGGTATGAGATGTGAAGGACATTCTGTGGCTGGGAGCGGGCGCCGTGATACTAGCGGTAGGCACCAACGGGTTTGTGGTGCCAAATAACCTTGGACAGGGGGGCATCACGGGGCTGTGCGTGGTCGCGCACAGATTCGCCGGGATCCCAGTTGCATATCTGTACGCGGCGGTGAACGTCCCCATCCTTGTGTTCGGCTACGCGAAGCTCGGCCGCAGGTTCTGCGGAAAAACAGTGCTGGGCGTGGCGTTATTTACTGTCGCCCTGTACCTCACTCAGGGGCTCAGGTTTCAGATGGACGACCTGTTGCTCGCCTCCCTCTACGGCGGGGCGATAGGTGGATTGGGATCTGGATTGATGCTGCGCGCCGGCGGCTCTTCGGGCGGCATGGACATTCTCGCGTTTTACTTGAAGCGAGCGCACAGTGTGTCGATGGCCGCAACATACACCATTACAGACATGGCGATCCTGACGATCGTAGGCCTCACCATGGGCGCGAACACCGCACTCTACGCCCTGATGATCACCTTCCTCGGAGGCAAGGTGGCGGAGTATGTGCAGGAAGGGCTGTCGCGGGCGAAGGCCGCAATCATCGTGTCCGATCACCCCGAGGAAATCGCCACCGCCATCATGGACGGGCTCGAGCGGGGCGTGACTTATCTGAGCGGGCGCGGCGGTTATACCTCAGACGAGAAGATGGTCATTCTGGCGGCCGTGAACGCAAGAGAGGTAGGCAGATTGAAGCGGTTGATAAAGCAGGTGGATCCCCGCGCCTTCGTCATAGTGACGGACGTGGCGGAGGTGTTGGGGGAGGGGTTCGAGGGAGGGACTGTGTAACGAATGATAGCAAGCTGGACGAGGTCATTTGCCCGTTGTGCGCGGAGATCCGGTAGAGCGCCCCGCCCCGGCGTCACGGGGATGATCCTGGCCATCGTCTCGGCGGCGGGCTTCAGCACCCTGCCCGTACTGTACAAATACTCCTTTTCCCTCGGCGCGACGACGACGGGCGTATTGGCGTGGCGGTTCTGCATCGCGTCGGCGTTGATGCTGATTTACTGTTGCGCGCGGAGGCTGTCGCTACGCACCGATCGGGCCACGGCGGTGCGCGTCGCGCTCATCGGGAGCGTCGGTTACGGCGGGTTCTCCTGGTTATACTCGACGTCAGTAAGATTCATCCCTGCGTGGGTCGCCACGATGTTGTTCTCCGTATACCCCGTGGCGACGGCGCTCATCGCGGGCCCCGCCCTGGGAGAGCGGCTGGATCGGGCGAAGGTGCGGGCCATGATCATGTCGTTGCTGGGGTGCGCTTTCATCGTGTGGGCTCCCGCACTTGGTGGCGGCATCCAGCGCCTGGATATCCGAGGCGTGGTGATGGCCCTGGCCGCGGGAGTATCCTACGCCGCCTACTCGGTCGTGTCCAGGAGGATCGTGGCCGGACTCCAGCCGGTGGTGATGTCCACGTATGTGATGTTGTGGGGGGCGGGGTTCTACATTGTCAGCGCCATCGTCTCAGGCGATCGATGGGTACCGACGGCTGCCGGCTCGTGGGCCGCCGTCGCCCCGCTTGCGGTGATCTCGACGGCCATCCCCATGGTCGCGTTGATGGGCGCGCTCATCCGGATAGGCGCGACCAGGACCGCGATCCTCGGGACATCCGAGCCCCTCATGTCCGCCATCCTGGCGTTTGTTTTCCTCAGGGAGCGTTTCGAATGGATTCAGGCTGTGGGAGCGGCGCTGATCCTCGGGAGTGTGCTGGTGGTGAGAAAGGGCCTGGGAACTCCGGACTCTGCCTAGTCCATAGTCCGAGAGGATTTCCGCGGGACAAGTCGAAATATGGCTGTTGCCGTTCACCAGGAGGGAAGCGAGATGTCCCGGGCGTTCGATCACTCAGCCCGCCAAATGAGTGACCTCAATACCGAACTCCAGCAATACCGGACAGAAGAAGAGATCCTGTATCTTACCGCTCAAGCAGTGGGCGAGACCACCGATCCCCAAAAACTGCTGGATTTTCTCGTAGAACGAATCGGCAGGCGCTTCGGGGCGACCTACTCTCACATCCTGCTCGTGGACGAGGAGGAACAGGTTCTACGGGTTAGGGCATCATGGGGCGTGCCGTTGTCGAAAGTGGCGCATATCAGGATTCCTGTAAGCCAGGGCGTGACAGGTTGGGTGGCGATGACCGGACAGCCGGCCTTGGTGAGCGATGTGAGGGAAGACCCGAGATATTTCAAGGCGCAGGGTGATACGGTCTCCGAGATAGCGGTGCCCCTGAGAGTGCGCGGTGAGATAATCGGCGTCTTCAACCTCGAAAAGGAGAAGCCGGCGGGATTCAGCGAGCATGATTGCAGGATGCTTTCAGTGGCCGCCTCTCTGGCGGCTTCCGCTATACAAACCGCCAGATTGCTGCAGGAGAGGGAGAGGCGCATCAGGGAACTGTCCCTCCTGTACGAAATATCCTCCAGTTGCGGTGGGGGAGACACCACCGAACAGACTGCTTCCAGGGCAATCCAGGCCATGAAATCGCGTACGGGATGGACGCGTATTGCCCTCTTCCTGTCCGAGGGGGAGGGTTCGGCCGACCTACGGTTGCTTTCCGGGACGGCCGGATGCTCCAGGGCAGGCGGTACCGTGGACTGGGGACTTGCTGAGTGGTGTGTTCGTACTGGCGGCGCCGATTTCATCGCCGATATCACCAAGGATTCGCGGAGCACCGGTGGTTCGGGGGCTGGTTCCGCGATAATCGCGCCGCTCATGGCTGGTCGCAACGTTATCGGTTGTGTGACCGCCCAGGATTCCAGGAAGGGTTTCTTCACGGTCGAGGATCTCAACCTGCTCGAGTTACTGGCGCGGGATCTTGGGGTGATCCTCGAGAACGCGAGACTGGGCGAGGAACTCAAGCGCCGCGTCAAGGACCTGTCGGCGTTGTACGAGGTGGCGTCGGCGCTCAGTTCGACGCTCGACATGGGGCGCGTGCTGAACGCCACGTTCGATATGGTGGGGAACCTGCTGGGAGTCGAGCGTTGTTCGCTGATGCTGATAGAGCCGAACACGGACGATCTGGTGATGAAGGCCGCGAGGGGAGCGGACCCGTCGTTGATCAACCGGGTGCGCTTCCGTGTGGGCGAAGGACTGGCGGGTTGGGCCGCCCTGGAAGGCAAGGCCGTAATCGTGCCGGACGTCTCCCTGGAGCCGCGGTTCAAAGAGAGCGTGTTAGGGGGGCCCAAGATCGTGTCGATGGCCTGTATTCCCTTAATATCGGAGGGACGGGTCGTCGGCGTGCTCACGGTGGCGAGCTCCACTCCAAGGCAATTCACCGACGATGATACGAAGATGCTGTACATCATAGGTTCGCGCGCCGCAGTCGCCATAGAGAACGCCCGGCTGCACGAGGCCACGAAGAAGCTGGCGATCATGGATGGCGTGACGGCATGTTACAATCACAGGTACATGCAGGAGTCGCTCGCGTCCGAGGTGCAGAAGAGCATGAAGAGCGGCCGCGAGGTGAGCCTCGTAATGGCGGACCTCGACAGGTTCAAGGACTACAACGACGCGTTCGGGCATCCCTCCGGCGACGTCCTCCTGCAGAAGGTCTCCCAGTTCCTTGCGGCCGGCGTGAGGCTGGAGAGCATTGTCGCAAGGTACGGCGGAGACGAATTCGCGCTGATCCTCCCCGGGGTGGGTTCAGCGGAGGCCGCGGACGTGGCCGAGCGGTTGAGGGCGGGACTGGAAAGGGAGCGATTCCCGGGCGCGGAAGAATCTCATACCGTGCGTATTACGGCCAGTTTTGGCGTAGCTACGTGTCCCTCCAACGCGACGACCCGACCCTCGTTGGTGGAAGCGGCGGACGTGGCCCTATACATGGCCAAGCGCAGCGGTGGAAACGCCGTTGCGGTGTCCAGGGCGACGCCCGGTCCCGCTAGCTCCTGAAGGGAGTCCTCGATTTCGCCCACGCCCCCGACCTGAACGCCGCCGCGATCGCGCACGCCCGCGCCACCCAGTCGATACCGTTGATCAACCAGACGGCGACAAGCGGTAGGTGGAGCAGGCGCACGGCCAGGTACGACAGGGGAATCCTGAGGAGCCAGGCCCCGAGGGCGGTTATCTTGAGGGGTGTGCGCGTGTCCCCCGATCCCCTCAATGCCCCGTTCAACACGTCTGTGGTGGCGATCACGACCTGGAACAGGCCGGCCGTCCTAAGGGCCAGAGAAGCCTGGGAGATCACTTGAGGCTGTTGAGTGAACACGCGGACAAGGTACTGCGGGACGGATAGGAAGAGGATCCCAATGACGCCCATGATCAGGGCCCCCTGGCGCAGACACTCCCCGGCGCCGGCCCTCGCGCGTTTCACGTCCCCCGCTCCGAGCGATTGCCCAACCATGATGCTGGAAGCGATGGCGAAGCCGTATCCCGGCATGAACGAGAGGGATTCGCAGGACACCGCCACTTGATTGGCTGCGAAACCGACGTCGCCAAGCGCTGTCATGATGAACATCTGGACGGAACGGGCCCCATCCATGAGGAGGCTCTCCAGTCCCGCGGGCGCGCTCAGGGAGACCAGTCTCAGCGCTGTCTCCTTTCGGAATTTGAACAGGTGGGCCAATCGCAACCGAACCCCGTTTCTGCCCGCAAGAAGGACGCAGATGATTAGGATTGCTCCCAGAGCGAACGACGCGGCGCTAGCGATTGCGGCGCCCCTTACTCCGAGCCTTGGGAATCCGAACTTTCCGAATATGAGGACCCAGTCCGCGACCGCGTTGAATGCATTGGCCAGTCCCGCGATGACGAGTGGAGTCCGAGTATCCCCCGTGGCCCGCAGGATGGCTGTGCCGGAGAGCAACACCAGTATCGGGAGGGCGCCGTACGACATCACGGAGAGGTAGCCTCTCATGCCCACCCTGACCTCTTCGCCCATCGCGATCGAGTTCGCGGCGGGTCCCGCCGCGCCCCTTATCACGGCGAAGAGAAGCGTGGACATGAGGGCCGCCACCCCGATACTCTCTGAGGCCAGCCGGGAGGTCTCATCCGTGTCGCCCGCTCCGAAGGAACGAGCGGCCATGGCGATTATCCCCGCGCCAAGGGCTCCGAAGACCCACGTGATCGTCCAGAATATCTGGCCGGCCATCCCCACCGCGCTGAGAGCCTCCGAGCCCAGTCTCCCCACCATGGCGGTGTCCACCATCCATACGGACATGTGGGCGGTCATTTCGAGGATTGCGGGGAAAGCCAGTCTGAGCACCTCGCCGCGCAGCGATGGCTCATTGCCGCCGCTGGCGCCGCTGGCGCTTGCGTCGATGGGCCGCTTCGGTGCTTTCATATCGATCTCCAGTTGGACGAGGTCATCTCCAAATTGTATCAGGTCGCCTGAGGCGGAGTCAATTATGTTGCCGGGTCCCCATGCTATAATAGGTCTGGCCGACCCGGTGCTTAGCGAGGTGCTCACGGTCAATGCGGGTGCGCGAGATCCTCTGCAAATCCGCCATTGTCAAATCGAAAATTCCCGGGGTTGACTTCGCCCTCAACCCCTATACTGGTTGTGAACACGGCTGCGTGTACTGCTACGCCTCCTTCATGACTAGATTCAGTCCGCACCCCGAGACCTGGGGTGGGTTCGTGGACGTGAAGGTGAATTTCCCACAGGCTCTTCGTCGGGAGTGTCGCAGGGTGGGGGGCGGGGAGATCGTGATTTCCAGCGTCACCGACCCGTACCAGCCCGTCGAGGCGGAATACGGTATCACGAGGGAGTGCCTCCATATACTGGAGGAAACGCAGGATGCCCGGTCGGAGGCTGTCGCCCTCCCGGGGTCAGGTGTCGCGGAGACTTCCAGGGTACCCCTTGTATCGGTCCTCACCAAATCGGACATGGTCGTCAGGGACGCCGACATACTATCGCGCATGCAGCGCGTCGAGGTGGGAATGACCGTCACGACCGTGGACGATCGCGTATCGCGCGTCTTCGAGCCGCGCGCGCCGGATTCATCGAGGAGATTCAGGGCTCTGGAGATCCTCGCGACCAGGGGCATATATACCTGGGCATTCGCGGGGCCCCTTATCCCTCACTATTCGGATGGAGCCGAATCGATCCGCGTCCTGTTCTCTCGCTTGCGCGACGCGGGGGTGAGAAGGATACTGGTTGACAGGATGAACATGTACCCCGCGTGCGTGAGCGGGGTGCTGCGCGCGTTGCAGGGGGAGAGCAGGGCGGCCAGGCGCCTCGCGTGGGCAAGGGACGATCCCGCCGGATACGAGGCCGAACTCAGAGCCAGCATAGAAGAGGCGCGGGCGGGCGCCGGTTGTCCCATCGAGGTCGTATTTTGATGCCGGAGGAGGACCGGAATTGATCAAGCCAGTAGCGGATCTCCACACCCACACAATCGTCAGCGGGCACGCGTACAGCACCATTCAGGAGAACGCGCGCGCCGCGAGGGAAAAGGGCCTTCTTGCCGTCGCGATCACCGACCACGGTCCCGCCATGCCTTACGGCCCCCAGCCGTTCTACTTCGGGAACCTTTACACACTTCCACCTGTGATCGAGGGAGTCAGGGTCATCAAGGGGATCGAGGCCAATATCATCGATCCCGATGGCTCCGTGGACCTTCCCGAAAGATATCTGAAACGGCTGGAGATCGTGCTGGCGGGGTTCCACTCCGAGTGCCTCGAGCCCTCGAGCGTGGAAGAGAATACCGCGGCCGCGATCGGGGTGTTGCGGAATCCATGGGTGCACGTCCTCGTCCACCCGGGGAACCCGCAATTTCCGGTCGATTACGAGAAGGTGGTGATGGCCGCGGCCGACAACGGGAAGATCATCGAGTTGAACAACGCCTCTTTCTGCAGGGCAAGGGCCGGGAGCAAAGATAACTGCGAGGTCATCGCCCGCCTGTGCGCAAAACACGGGGTGAGGGTCGCTCTCGACAGCGACGCCCACTTCTCCGCCCATGTCGGGGATCTCGATGAGTCGGTCCGAGCGGCGGAGCGGGCGGGAATCCCGCCCGAATACGTGGTCAACTGCTCCATGGATGGCATCCTCGCTATCCTGAGGCGATACGGGGGGCAGGCGTGACGAATAGCCTGATCGTGGGGATCGACGTCGGCGGCACGTACACCGACGCCGTGCTCCTGGAGAGAACGGGCGAGGAGAACGCGAGGGTCCTGTCGCTTTCCAAGAAGGCCACCTCGGACGCGGACCCCGGTGGAGCGATCATTTCCGCTTTCGACGCACTGTTCGACGGCACGCGACGATGCGAGACTTCCATGGTCGAGCGGGTGGTGGTGAGCACCACCCTATGTACTAATGCGGTGCTTTCGGGCCTACTTGAGCCCGTCGCATTGTTGATCATGCCGGGCCCGGGCCTTTCAATCGCGGACTTCAAGTTAATGGCGGGCATCGACGGTCGGGTGTTCGATCTGGCCGAATTGAGGGGATACGTGGACCACCGCGGCCGCGAGGTGGAACCCCTGGACCCCGCCGAGGTGGATAGGTTGCTGCGGGAGTTTCGCGCGGCCGGGTTCGAGAACCTCGCCGTCGCCGGCAAATTCAGCGTGCGCAACCCCGCTCCGGAGAAGCGCGTCGCGCGCATGGCCCGCGAATTGGACGAGTTCGAGCACATTACAATGGGCCACTCGCTCTCAGGTGTCCTGAGCTTCCCCCGAAGGGCGGCGACAGCGTGCTTGAACAGCGCAGTGGCGTCCACCTTCGGCGCGTTCGTTTCCTCGCTGGGGAGGGCGTTCGCCGAGAGGGGTGTGACGTGCCCCGTCATGATCCTCAAGGCCGACGCGGGGACGATGGACGCGGAGACGTCCGGCTCCATGCCGGTGGAGTCCATCCTTTCGGGGCCGGCGGCGAGCGTCGCCGGGTCGCTCGCCCTCGCTCCCGGGTGGGGGACGGGC
The DNA here is from genome assembly GCA_018434225.1 of Bacillota bacterium. GTDB lineage: Bacteria > Bacillota > Sulfobacillia > JABLXB01 > JABLXB01 > SM1-B181. Next base: position 2,496 of record JAHDPS010000154.1, on the reverse strand, counting down.
GTGTCTGTGGATGTCGGGGGAACAACCACCGATGTTTCCTTCTTCGTTAAAGGGGAACCGTTGTTGGAGGCGAAGGGAGCCGAGATCGCGGGGAGAAAGACCCTGGTAAGGGCCGTGTATTCACGATCCCTCGCCCTTGGTGGCGATACTCCCGTCTCGGCCTCCGAAGACGCCGTGTTCGTGGGGGGATCGAGGAGGGGCGCCGCCGCGGCCTTTGGGGGTCCGGGCGCGACCCTCACCGACGCGCTGGTTGTCGCCGGATTCGCGGATGCGGGCGACCGCTCCAGATCCATGACAGCGATAGGGCGCGAGGCGGAACGATCGGGCATGAACTACGCGCGGTTCGCCCATTGTGCTGTGGAACAGGCGGTTCGCAGGATAGTGGAATTCATTCTGCGGTGCCTTGAGGCCCTGCGGGGGACCCCCGTGTACACCGTTCGGGAGGTCGTAGACCCCGTCGTATTCCAGCCGGAAGTGGTCGTAGGGATAGGCGCGCCGCCGGCGGCCGTCACACCGCTCGTGGCATCCGCGCTGGGAGTAGGATACGTCGTGCCCGGCCTCGCCGCCGTGGGCAACGCTGTCGGCGCAGCCCTGGCCGTTCCCACCGTGGAGGCGACGGTTCGAATCGACACCGCCGCCGGCTTCGTGACCGTCGTGGAAGACGGCATGAGAGAAGAAACGAGCGGCCGGATCATGAGGGAGGGCGACGCGGAGGAGATAACGAAGCGCCACGTGTTGAGGCGGGCCCAATGGGCGCGGGAACGCGACGTGGAGATAGTGGAGATGGAGTCGTTCAACGTCGTCAGGGATTTTCACACGTCCGGGAGGATCTTCAACGTGAAGGCGCAGGTCAGGCCCAGTAGACTGCGGCTTTGCGACTCCGGAGAGGGGGCGGGGCCGCGTGTCTAGGACTGTTGGATTGGTGTTCTTCCCTGCGCTCGACTGGGCCATATCGCCCACACACCCGGAGAGGGAGGAGCGCCTGCTGTACACCAGGGATCAGATCCACGAAGAGGGCCTGCTCGACCTGCCCGAATTCGTCGAGCGAAGGCCATCGATCGCATCGGAGGTGGATGTGCTGCGGGCGCACATATGCGTACCGTCGGTGAGAGCGGTGGCCGGAGAGCCGCACCTGATATCGGCCGGAGGGGCGATCGCGGCCGCCGATATGTTCATGCGGCACGAAGTGGATAAGGCCGCAGCCCTCGTGCGCCCGCCCGGGCATCACGCCATGAGGATCGTGCACGGGGCCAGGGGCTTCTGCAATATCAACAACGAGGCCATCATGGCGGAGCACATCAGGAGCGCGTACGGCGATGATCTGAGGATCGCGTTCGTCGATACCGACGCCCATCATGCCGACGGCACTCAGGACATCTACTACAACGACCCGGGCGTCCTGCATATATCCATTCACCAGGATGGCAGGACGTTGTATCCCGGCACGGGATTTCCGGACGAACTGGGCGGTCCCGCCGCTTACGCCGGGACATTGAACGTGCCGCTTCCGCCGGGCACTGGCGACGAGGGACTCATGCTCGTGTTGGATAGGCTGGTCCTGCCCGTGTTGGAGGAATACCGGCCGGACGTTCTGATCAACTCCGCCGGCCAGGACAATCACTACTCGGACCCGATAACCAGTATGAACGTCACGGCGCAGGGGTATGCCAGGCTCAACGCGGCCCTGGACCCGGACATCCTCGTCCTCCAGGGAGGGTATTCCATCGAGGGGGCGCTGCCGTACGTAAACGTGGGTATTCTGCTCGCCCTGGCGGGTAGGGATTATGGACACGTTCGCGAACCGGATTACGACGAACGCGGCCTGGCGCAGGAGGAGTGGATATCCCCGTACCTGGAGCACCTGTGCGCGGGGTTGCTGGAGACCTGGAGGGAGAGGGAGCGAGCGGATCTGGTGGGACTTTTCGGATCGGGAGATTTCTTCCGCAGGCAAAGGACCATTTATTACGACACCGGCGGCATCGTCGAGCATCAGGACGAGACCATCCGGCTGTGCGCGGAGTGCAGCGGTTACCGCCTTGTGGACTCCGTGGCCGAACACCAGGATGGACGGGTTTACAGGGCGCGCGCCATCATTGTGCCGAGGAGGGCGTGCGAGTCCTGTCGACGCTCCGGAAGGATGGAATTCGAGAAATCGACCGACGCGCGAGCGCGGGTGCATGTCTACTTTCAGGACAGCGCGGGGGACTTGTACATCCACGAGACGACCTGACGCGCGGTCGCCGGCGATGCCGGCCGGATACCGGCCGCCGGGGGCCGGAGGCGCCCTCCGAGCCGGCCCCCAGATGCAGAAGTCACGACGCGCTCAGCCCAGCGGCTTCGTGGGCGTAGGCTTTCGGATAGCCTCGCGGAACGTGCCCATCATGATGAACGGGCCGTTTGCGGTCTGCGGCCCCGATTTGTCCTCGGCGGTTATCGCAACCGCGTTGAATTCCCGCAGCGAGATCGGGGCGGTCCCGTGGATCCTGTACGCCCCCT
>JAHDPS010000173.1 GCA_018434225.1 Bacillota bacterium | reverse complement strand
GTATCGATCGCGGCTGAGTGCGTCGATTCTATCAACGATATCCTTGAAGCTAAGGCGGATACCACCTGGATCGGTGATACGGGGTATCTGCCCAACAGGAACGACAACAGGAACGCGCCAATCGGCAATGCCACGAAAAGCAGTCGTGGGTAAGCCTTGACCACTCCCCATCACGACCCTTCTGGAACTCGGCAACGCCTATGGATTGAGCATCTTGTTCAAACGGTCTTCGGCCAGATCCATGTGGTAGAACTTGGAGTAGAACTCCTTGGCTTTTCGGCTGACCTCGATCTTGAGCCTGTCCTTTTGAAGAAAGTCCGACACCCACCACAGGCCCATCACACGGTTGACCGATGGAGGCCGGTCAAACCAGTTGAAGGGGTATCGGGGAATCAGGTAGACACGGCGCTCTTTGACCGCTTTCAGCCCCTTCCATCTTGGGTCGTCGAACACCTTGGCGAAGAAATCCGATTCACCCGCGATTATTATGTCAGGATCCCACGACATGATCTGCTCTATGGACACTTCGGTCCTTCCATATCCTTCTTTCAAGGGGCATTCGGCGACGTTGACTCCTCCGCACACATCCAGAACTTCCACGTGCGGCGAACCCTTTGGATCGGTCAATAGACCCTTGGGGCCCTCGGCATAATAGACGCGCGGCCTTTCCTTCTCCGGGATGGACGCTATCGCTTTCGTCACCCAGGATAGCGCCTCGCCGCAATACGAGCCCAATTCCTTGGCTTTCTTCTCGGTTCCCAGCAGCCTCCCCATTGTTTCATAGGTCTTGCTGAGACTCGTAAGGCTTCCATCGACCACCAGGACGGGTATTCCCATTTTCTTCTGTATCTCGTCGGCCGAGGAGATGCTCGACTTGTCCACCGTGCCCATGGATAGAATGATATCAGGGCGGACCTTCAGGATCTCCTCCGCGTTCCCGGTGTTGCTCTTGCCGAACCACCCACCCAGAACAGGCAGGCCCCGGTATTCCGGCAGTATGTATTCCCTCTCCTCGGGGGTGAGTTCGTAGTTCCATCCCGCCAACCGGTCGGGGGCCAGGGTATAGATGAATATGGTCCCGATCGGGCTGGTGCAGTACACCTTCTTAATGTCCTTGGGGATCGTTAGATTCCTTCCCGCCGCGTCAGTGAACTCTTGATGGGCCGCTTCCCCTTTCGAACTATCCCTATTATCCCGGGCGCAGCCGGAGACAACGGATAGCGCTAGTAGCAGCAGTATGGCGATCGCCCTGACCGTTTTCTTCATGTTCATCATTTGGATGCCTCCCACAATACGCGTCACTTGAGCAAAAGGATCCGTTCGGGGTGGACGGATAGGTACTCGGGAAGCGGGCCCTCCACCGGCTCCTTCACGAAGGTCCACCGGAGCTCGCATCGAGCGCCTTCCCCTTCTCCGCCGGCGCGGCGGAAGACTACGCTTCGCTCGAAGGGGCCTTCCGTCGTATCCAGCACACTTATCCGAATCAGGTTGTCAGTATTAGCCACTGTCGCCGGCCTGAAGTCGTGGGAATGTACGCCGACGGCCGTGGTGTCGTCGGGCACCGGCGTCGCGGTTCGAAGGCGCATATCCCAATCAAGCGCGGTCACCTCGTATTCTCCGCTCTTCACCGCGCGCGACAGGTTCTTGCACCCAGTCAGCATCGCGACCTTGAGATACCGCGGATTGCGGAACAACTCCCTGGTGTCTCCGTGAGCCAGTATTCGGCCTTCATCCATCGCCAGGATCCGAGGGCAAATCCTGTACGCCTCGTTGCGGTTGTGGGTAACTAGGATGGCATCGTCCATGAAATGCCTCAACACGTCGAGCAGTTGTGTCTGCATCCGTTCGCTCAGGTGGGCGTCGAGGGATGAAAACGGCTCGTCGAGCAGCACAACCTCCGGCTCGTTGGCCAGGATCCGCGCCAGCGCGACCCGTTGCCGCTGCCCGCCGGAGAGTTGAGAGGGGTAGCGGTCCCCAAGCCCTGGGAGATGGCACAGGTCCAGCATGTCCCCTATCTTCCGATTGCGGTCCGCCCTGCCGGTGGAAGAATCGAGCCCACAGGCGAGGTTTTCCCAAACAGTCATATTCGGAAAGAGAGCATAATCCTGAAAGAGGTACCCGACTCTCCTCTTCTGCGGCCTGACGTTGATCCCGTTTTCCGAATCGAACAGCACCCTGCCATTCACCGCAATGTATCCCTCATCCGGGGTCTCGACCCCAGCGACGCACTTCAGCGTCATACTCTTTCCGCAGCCCGAGGGTCCCAGAATGCCCATCCGCCCGCCGTTCGTACCGAACTCGACGTCGAGGGAAAAATCCTTGAACTTCTTCCTAATCTTCACTTCCATGCCCATGTTTTTCCCTCACAGTCTTGAAGCGGCGTTCCTTTGCGGCGAAATAGTTCATCGCGGCCACTACAACGAATGAGATGACGACGATAATGGCGACGTAATGGTATGCCGTGTCCATGTCGCCACCGGCTACTGCCGAGTATATGGCCAGCGGTAGCGTCCTCGTCTTGCCGGCGATGTTTCCCGCGATCATGGCTGTGGCGCCGAATTCCCCGAGTCCCCGCGCAAATGCCAGGACGCCTCCGGAAGCAACTCCGGGCATGGCGATCGGCATGATCACGCGCCAGAAGATCCTGGCCTCGCTCATGCCCAAGGTCCGAGCGGCGAAGATCAGGTTCTCGTCGACGAGTTCGAAGGCGCCCCTCGCGGAGCGGTACATCAGGGGGAACGATACCACAACGGCAGCCAGCACCGTCGCACTCCACGAAAACACGATCTTCACGTTGAAGAAATCTATGAAGAACCTCCCGACCGGCCGGTTTGCGCCGAAAACGCATAGCAGGAAGAAGCCCGCTACAGTCGGGGGAAGCACGAGAGGAAGAGTCAGGATCCCGTCGATAATCATCTTGAGCCTTTCGTTCCGCGTGCGGACCACGGCGTGTGCGCTCAATACCCCTATGACAAAGGTGATCAGAATGGATACGACCGCGGTCTTAATTGAAATCAAGATGGGCGATATGCTCATGCTCTTCCTCCCGGCTCCTCGGTACGTTGCGTCTGACGCTACTAGTTCGGGGAGAAGCCGTATTTCTCGAAAACGGCCAGCGCATCCTTGGAGCGCAGGAAGTCGACGAACAGCCGCGCCTCCTTGGGGTGCGACGATTTAGCCAGTATCCCGACAGGATAAACGATCTTCGTCTTGAGGCTGCCCTTGGGGGCCTCCGCGATCACCGTTACCTTCTTGTTGCTCGCCGCGTCCGTGGCGTACACAACTCCCACGCCGGCGCTGCCTTCCGCGACCCAATTGAGGACCTGCGTCACATTCGTTCCCAGGGTGGATTTAGCCCGGACCTTGTCCCACAACCCAAGACTGGTGAACACTTCCCTGGCGTATTGGCCGGCGGGCACACTCTCCGGATCCCCCACGGCAATGGTCTCCGCTTTCAGGACGTCCTCGAAAGAGGCGATGGAAGAATCCTTCGAAGAAGCCGGTTTTATCAACACGATCTTGTTCTCCAACAGATTCAGGACTGAATCGGCGGATATGAACCCGGACTTCGTCAGCGCGTCCATCTGCTTCGTGGCCGCGGACATGAATACGTCGGCGTTGAGGCCCGATTCGATCTGGGTCTGCAGCTTGCCCGAACTGTCATAGGTGCCTTGCACTTTGATGGACGGGTGCATCTTCTGGAATGCGGGAATGAGCTGTTCTACATACGCTTTTTCGAGGCTGGCGGCCGCCGCCACCATGATGGTCACCGGCTCGGCCGCCGGAGCGGCTGCCTGGGGGGGCTTCTCCGCCGCCTTTCCGCAGCCGCTGAGCGAAAGAACGCTCACGAGCGCGGCCGCCAACAGTAACACTACCGCCATCTTTGCCGCCTTCTTGATTGGAATCATCCTCCTTAAGTGCTGGTCTCGTACTTGCGACGTCATGAGCCCTTGCCGAACCCGCAGTTCGGATACACGCATGACGGGCAGGACAAGCACAAACCTCCATGTCCAAGCGACGCCAGATCCTCGGCGGTTATCTTCTCGTCCGCCACGAGGCGCGGCAACACCAGATCGAAGATCGTTCGCCGGGCGTACATTACGCAGCCGGGCAGGCCGAGAATGGGAATCCGCCCCTCGTGATACGCCAGCATGAACATCGCGCCGGGGAGCACCGGGGCCCCATAGGTGATGATCTCGGCTCCCGTATTCCTGATGGCGAGGGGGGTCCTGTCGTCCGGATCGACGCTCATGCCGCCCGTGCACACCACCAGATCGACTCGCTTGTCCAGGGCCGAGAGAATGGCCGCGGAGGTTCTCTGGGGATCGTCGTTCGTGACGCTCTTATCCACGATCTCGACTCCGTATTCATAGAGCTTCTCCACGACAACCGGAGTGAAGGTGTCCTCGATACGGCCATGGAATATCTCGTTGCCGGTGGCGATGATGGCGGCCCGCTTGCGCCCGAACGGTTTCAGCGAGAGGATGGGCACCCCCCCGCCGATCGCTCGCGCCCTCTCCATCTTCTCCTTCTCGATCACCAGCGGAATGACGCGTGTCCCCGCCAGTTTTTCGCCCCTCTTTACGTGGGTTTTGCTGTGCCGCGTGGCGATCATCATTTCGCCCAGGGAATTGACGCGCCGCAGCTTATCGACGTCGACCGTCAGCAGGCCGTCGCATTCCGCGATGACCTCTATCTTGCCCTCCCTGGCCTCGGAGGCCCGCATATGGTCTCCTTTGCACAGCTCGCAAAGGATCTCGGCCGCGTCGTTCTCGTGGAGCATGCCCTCTTTCTGTTCCCAGACGAATATGTTGTCCTTACCCATTGAAAGCAGCACGGGAATGTCCTCGT
>JAHDPS010000333.1 GCA_018434225.1 Bacillota bacterium | reverse complement strand
GACTCTCGCCCTCCGGGTTCAAAAAACAGGACGGTGTTTGTTGTCGGGCTTCCGCACCATCCCGGCTCGCTGTTCATGGCGCTCTCATCTTTCGCCTGTAGAGGCATTAATCTAACCAAGATAGAATCCAGGCCGGTGAGGAGAAACCCGTGGGAATACGTGTTCTTCCTGGAATTCGATGGACACGTCGATGACTGGCAGGTAAGGCCCGCGCTGGACGAGTTGAGGTCCAAGACCAGCATGTTGCGCACCCTCGGCTCGTTCGCCTTGGAGGAATGACAGTGGCTTTGCGGGGCGTCCGCGGGGCGACAAGCGTCCCCGCCAACGATGAAAGCGCGATTATTGAAAGCACCCGGCTGATGATATCCGCAGCCATGGAGACGAACGGCATCCGTGCCGGGGAGATCGCCGCGATCCTGTTCACGGTCACATCGGATCTAGACAGGGCGTTCCCGGCGAGGGCCGCCCGGGAACTAGGTCTGGGTTCGGTGCCGTTACTGGATTTCGTCTCGCCACAAGTGCCGGGGGATCTGCCGCGATTGGTCCGTATGCTGCTCCTGTGGAACACAGACCTGGAGCAGGACCATATCCAGCACGTCTACCTGGGAGAAGCACGGAGTTTGCGTCCGGATCTCGCTGGACCGGGACAGTAGTAGCACGGTAGCACACGAGGAGGTTTACTGTCATGATCGTAGTGATGAGGTGCGGGGCAACCGCGGAAGAAACGGAACTGGTCAAACAGAGACTCACCCAGGCAGGGCTCGGGATTCACGAGTCCACGGGGGAAGAGCGCACTATCCTTGGGGCCATAGGGGACGTGCGCAAACTGGCTCCGGAGACAATAGAATCGTGGCCGGGCGTGGAGCGGGCAATCCGTATCCTCGAGCCGTACAAACTGGCCAGCCGGAAGCTTAAGCCCCAGCCTTCAGTGGTGGAGTGCAACGGGGCCATGATAGGCGGCCCCGAGGTGGTCTTGATAGCCGGACCTTGCTCGGTGGAGAACCTCGACATGCTCCGGCTAACCGCTCGGGCGGCGCGCGACGCCGGCGCTTCGATGCTGAGGGGAGGCGCATTCAAGCCGAGGACGTCCCCTTACAGCTTTCAGGGGCTGGGCCGCGAAGGCCTGGAAATGCTCGCGGAGGTGCGGAGCGAGTTCAATCTGCCCGTGGTGACCGAGGTCATGGCGCCCGAGCAGGTGGAGATGGTGTCCGAATACGCCGATATGCTCCAGATCGGAGCCAGGAACATGCAGAACTTCAGCCTCCTGCAGGAGGTGGGGCGCAGTAAGAAGCCCGCGCTGCTGAAAAGGGGTATGATGAGTTCCATCGACGAGTGGCTTCAGGCGGCCGAATACATCCTTGCGTATGGAAACATGCAGGTGGTCCTTTGCGAGAGGGGTATACGGACCTTCGAATCATATACACGGAACACTCTGGATCTCAGTGCCGTGCCGGCGGCGAAGAAATTCTGTCATCTGCCCGTCATTGTCGACCCCAGTCACGGGACGGGCAAGCGCGATCTGGTGATACCCATGGCCATGGCCGCGATCGCGGCGGGGGCCGACGGCGTGATCGTCGAGGCCCATCCCGATCCGGATAAGGCCCTGTCCGACGGCGCTCAATCGCTCGACCTCAGCCAGCTGGGGATCTTGTCGACGAGGCTGGCCGGCATAGCGAGAGTGTTGGGGCGCACCATGCGCAATCATCCCGGGAACGACCCGGGATATCAACCGGAAGCGGTGTAGAAACCAATCCGGTAGACAAGGTAGGGTAGAACGGTGGAACGGCGGATACCGGTGATCGGCATAATCGGTTTGGGCCTCATTGGGGGCTCTGTGGGACTGGCCCTCCGCGCCCACGGCGGCTGGAGGGTTGTCGGCCACGATCGTCTCGAGGAAGTGCGGGTCGGAGCGATCGAGATCGGAGCGTGCGATGATGTCGCCGCCTCGGTGGAGGATCTCGCCCGCGAGAGCGACATTGTTATGGTAGCCACGCCAAGCAGTCTTATCCCCGAAACAGGACTTCTCGCCGCACGTTTCATGAGGCGCGGCGCCATCCTGACGGACGCGGGCAGCGTCAAGTTACCCCTTCAAGACCTTATTGCCGGCGCATTGCCGGTGGGCGTGAAATACATCGGAGGTCATCCAATGGCGGGGTCGGAAAGGTCCGGGCTGCCGGCGGCATCTCCCGGCCTGTTCCGGGGCGCGGTATGGGCGCTGACGGCCTTCGCCGCGGACCGGGAGGCCCTCGATGAGGTCCAGGCGCTTGTCAGGGCGACGGGGGCGAATCCCCTCGTGGTTGACGCAGGGGAACACGACGCGGCGGTCGCTTACGCAAGTCACCTGCCTTATGTATTGGCCGTTGCGCTGGCCCTCTCCGTTGAGCGAAAGACCCGGGAGATCCCGCTGGTCCGCACGCTCCTCGCCGGCGGCTTCAGGGACACGACGAGGCTCGCGCGTTCGGATCCCCGGATAGCGATGGACTACTGCGCCCTCAACCGTGGGGCCTTGCTGGAGGCCATCGCCGAATTCGAGGAATGCCTGCGCTCGATGAAGGCCGATCTCGAAGCGGTGGATTATCGGGCCCTCGAGAGCGAAGCCGAGCGAGCGCGTGGATATCTCGAGGGATTATCCAGGAAGGGGTAGATGGGGGATTGGGAACCGCTCGTTGTGGTAGATCCATCACCATAAAGCCGCCGGGGGATAAGTCGATCTCTCACCGGTCCGCGATGTTCGGGGCCCTGGCGGAGGGGGAGACGGTCGTCACCAATTATTCGCCCGGGCGGGACTGCGCCGCCACCCTGAAGTGCCTCCAGGCGCTGGGCATCTCGATAGAACGACAGGGCGACCGCGTTCTGATAAAGGGCGGGGGTCCCGGCGGCCTCCGAGAACCCGTCGACGTTCTCGACTGCGAGAATTCCGGCACCACCATGAGACTGCTCGCGGGGATTCTCGCCGGTCAACAGTTCATGAGCGTGTTGACGGGGGACGATTCCCTGAGGCGACGCCCCATGGCGCGGATCGTCCAGCCTTTGCTGCGGATGGGCGCGCGCCTGGACGGCAGGGAGGGGGGACTGAAGGCCCCCCTTGTCATCAGGGGTGGCGGGCTGCGCCCGCTGGAGGAGTATGCCTTACCCGTGGCGAGCGCGCAGGTAAAATCGTGCATCATATTCGCCGGCCTGCACGCCGAGGGGACCACCACGATCCTGGAGCCGGTCCCATCGCGAGACCACACCGAGCGGATGATGGCCCTATTTGGGGGCGAACTGCGCGCCGGAGGAGGTCGCGTTTGTGTGCGGGGCTTCCAGGATCTCCGCGCGGCCAGTCTCGAAGTGCCCGGCGATATATCGTCCGCGGCCTTCTGGTTGGCCGCCGGCGCGATCCTGCCCGGATCGGACATCCGCATCGAGGGGGTCGGCCTTAACCCTTCCCGTTGCGGCTTCCTGAGAGCCCTCCAGCGAATGGGATGCGAGATGGAGTTCAGCGGGTTACGGGACGAGTGGGAGCCCTCCGGTGACGTCCGGGTCTTCGGGGGTCCCCTGGCGGCGATCGAGGTGCCCCCGGAGGACGTGCCGGCGCTCGTGGACGAACTGCCGATCCTCGCGGTGTGCGCGGCGGTGGCGCGCGGGAAAACTGTCGTGACGGGCGCCTCCGAACTGCGCCACAAGGAGAGCGATCGAATCTCCGCAATCGTGAGAAACCTGCAAGCCATGGGTGTAACGGCCGGGGAGACGCCGGACGGATTCTGGGTGGAAGGCGGCGGGAGATTGCGCGGGGGATCGATCGAGACGCGTGGGGACCACCGCATAGCCATGGCATTCGCCATCGCGGGACTCGCGGCCGACGGCGAGACCGCGCTGGATGACCCCGGTTGCATAGCCGTTTCCTACCCGGGTTTCATGGAGACGCTGGAGCATCTGAAGGAATCATTGTGAGGTGCGGATGAGGTGGGAACGTGAGGGACCTGTCGATGAATACACAGCCGTTGCCGCAGCTCGGCGTGATCGGCTGGCCGTTGCATAGGACCTTCTCGCCGGCCATGTTCGCCGCGGCCCTCGCCGGCGCGGAGGCGGGAGCGGGGGCGGGATGGCGCTACGAGGCCATCCCCGTCACCCCGCCCGATCTGGCCCGCTTCATCACGAGGGCCTCCGCCGAAATGCGCGGCTTCAACGTCACCATACCGCACAAGGCTGCCGTCTCGGAGGCCTGTTCCACCCGGGACGATCTCGCGCGGGCATGTGGGGCGGTGAACACCGTGGTCTGCGCCTCCCGTAACGGGCGAAAGAGGTTGGAAGGGCACAACACGGATGGCCCGGGGCTCCTGAGGGCGCTCTTGACGAGGGGCGGCTTCGACCCGAAGGGCGAGAACGCGCTGATCATCGGCTCCGGTGGCGCCGCGGCCGGCTGCGCGGCGGCTCTCGCGGGTTCCGGAGCGAAGCGGATTATGGTCGTGAACAGGACGCATAGTCGGGCGGCTGACCTCGCCGCCAGGCTGGAGACGGTGTTCCCGGCCACGGAATGGTTCGCTGCGGATGCCTCAGGGCGGCCATCCGACGGCGTCTCGCAGATCGGCCCCATCGGCCTGGTGGTCAACTGCATCCCGGAAGAACCCGCCTCCAGCCTGGGAGGTTTCCTGGAATCCATATCCGGCGGGAGGCAGGTGTTCTGCGACATGAGCTACTCAAACGCCCTGTCCGCGCTCTTGACCGCGGCGCGGGACGCCGGTTACAGGCTGGTGCCCGGGCTGGAGGTGCTCCTGTGGCAGGGAGTATATGGCTACGAAATTATGACGGGGTCCCCAGTCCCGGAGAAGGTCATGAGGGACGCGCTGACCGCCGTCGCCGGAGAGTGGTGGTTACATTGTTGAGATATCTCACGGCAGGTGAGTCGCATGGCCCCGGACTGACCGCGATCCTGGAAGGGATGCCCGCGGGTTTGGAGGTATCAACCGACGATCTCGTCCGGGAGCTCGGGCGACGGCGATGGTGCTACGGCCGTGGCGGCAGGGCCGCCATCGAGAGCGATGAGGTCAGGATAACAGGTGGTGTCCACAAGGGAGCGACAACCGGGGGTCCGATATCAGTCTTCATACCCAACAAGGACCACGAGAACTGGGCCGGAAAGGATCGGCCCATAACCTCGCCCAGGCCCGGTCACGCGGACCTCCCGGGGGCCCTGAAGTACGGACTCCTCGATTGTCGACCGGTCGCGGAACGCGCCAGCGCGCGCGAGACGGCGGCCAGGGTGGCATGCGCGTATTTCGCCAAGAGGCTCCTGGATCACCATGGGATCCGGGTGGTGAGCTGGGTTACGTCCATTGGCGGAGTCGAGGCCGACCTTCCCGCACCAGCCCTGAGGATGAAGAGCGCGTCGCTTGCCCTCGATCTGGCCCGTGCGGCGGAATCATCCCCCGTGCGATGCCCCGACCCGGAGGCGTCGACCGAAATGATGCGTGCCATCGATCTTGCGGGGGACGCTGGGGACTCTCTTGGGGGTGTCTTTGAGGTCTCCGCCCTGAACGTCCCGCCCGCCCTGGGGGGCTTCGCCCACTGGGACCGCCGGATAGACACGCGTATCGCGGCGGCGGTGATGAGCATCAACGGCGTCAAGGGGGTCGAAATCGGGGAGGGATTTCGTCTCGCGGAGCTAAGGGGAAGTCAGGCTCACGACGAAATCCTCATGGGAGGGCAATGCCCGACGGCGACCACCGGCGATAATCCGCAGGATTGCATGGTGGATGTCGCAAGTCGCCTTTGCAGGAGCACCAACAGAGCGGGGGGCATCGAGGGCGGTATGACTAACGGGGAAGCGGTCTTCATCAGGGCCGCCGCCAAGCCGATACCGACACTGAAGTCACCCCTGCGATCGATCGATCTTACGACGGGCATGCAATGCCCCGCTCACGTCGAAAGGGCGGACGTTTGCGCGGTCGGCTCCACGGCTGTCGTCGGCGAAGCGATGGTGGCCCTGGTAATCGCGGAGGCGCTGCTCGAAAGGTACGGCGGGGACACGGTGAGTCCCCGGATCGCGTGGTGAAATGAGATGAAGTCCTCCCAAAACATCGTCCTCGTCGGGTTCTCCGGCACAGGAAAAAGCACGGTTGGCCGGGCGCTGGCGCTCAGGCTTCGTCGCCCGTTCGTGGATACGGACTCCCTGGTCGAGCGGACCGCCGGGATGACGATCCCCGAGATATTCTCGAGTATGGGTGAGCCGCGTTTCCGCGAGATGGAGGAGGCGGCGGTGCGGTCCGCCGCGGCGCTGAGGGGCGTCGTCATCGCGGTGGGCGGTGGAGCGCTGGAGAACGGCGAGTCGCGACATTCTCTCAAACATTCCCCCAATGGAAGGTCTACGGTCGTACTCTTAAAGGCAGGAATAGATACAATGATGAAAAGAGTGCGCGGTTCCGAAGAACGCCCCCTCATGAGCGGGTGCGATCCGCTCGACATGCCTTCGAAGACGGTCGCCCTGCTACAGCGGAGAATGCCTGCCTACCTGGAAATGGCCGATATGGTCGTGGAGTCCGAACGCCCCGTTGAAGAGGTCGTGAGCGAACTCCTGGCGCGCCTCCCAGGCGGGCCGGGCCGCTCGGCCTGCCCACCTGCCGAACTGCGTCGCGAGCGGGGGATTCCCCCGATTGAGTGCGTCAGCGTGGAGGCGCAGGGCGGGCGATACGACGTGCGCATAGGCCGCGACCTCACACGGGACATCCCGCGCTGGCTGACGGATTCGTGCGGCGGACCGGACCGCGTCTTCGTAGTCTCCAATCCCCTGGTTTCGCATCTATGGATGGACGGTATCAGGACCAGCCTGGAGGGCGCCGGGCTGGAGGTCGACTGCGCCCTGGTCGGCGACGGGGAACAACATAAAAACCTCGACACCGTCTCTCGCCTCTACGACAGACTGGCCGCGAACCATCACGATCGCGATACTGTGGTCGTTGCCCTTGGAGGGGGAGTGGTGGGCGACACAGCGGGTTTCGTAGCGGCCACGTTCATGAGGGGCCTCCCCCTGGTCCACGTACCGACCACGCTGCTCGCCCAGGTCGATTCGAGCGTCGGCGGGAAGACCGCCGTCAATCACTCCGAGGGCAAGAACCTCATCGGGGCGTTCAACCAGCCCAGGTTGGTGGTATCCGACATCGATGTCCTTCGCACCCTGCCAGACCCGGTTTTCTCGGAGGGGATGGCGGAGGTAATCAAGACCGCGGTGATCGGGGGCGAGGCGCTCTTCGGGCTGGTCGCGGGAAGGGCCGCCGAAATCGCGTCGCGCCATCCTGCCGCTCTCCAGAGCATAGTTGCCGGCTGTGTTCGGGTGAAGGCCGGCGTGGTGTCGGAGGACGAGCGCGACACCGGAAGACGGCTCCTGCTCAACCTCGGCCACACCTTCGGCCACGCCCTGGAGGCGGCGTGCGGTTATGGGGGTGCGTCGCACGGGGAGGCGGTGGCGGTGGGCACGTGCATGGCAGCGGAACTGTCATCGGCCCTGGGATTGGCGGTCCCGGGCCTCCACGAACGCGTCCCGGGACTGATCCGGCGTTTCGGCCTGCCGGCGCGTGCCTCGGATCTCGGAGTCGTCCCAGCCCCCGAGAAGGTGGAGGAATACCTCTTATCGGATAAGAAGCGACTGCGGGGCAAGCCCCGCTTCGTCCTGCCGGTGGGCATAGGAGATGTGAGAGTGGTCGGGGACGTCCCCCACACCTTGGTGAGGGACGTGATTCGCCGCGGGCTCGACGGTTAGCTCCGGTCGAAACTGTCGGGTCTCCGACATTCGCACAGTACTACGACGATTCTACGAAGGAGGATCTAACATGAACATACTCGTGATCCACGGTCCAAACCTCAACCTGCTGGGGACGCGTGAGCCCGGCGTATATGGCACCATTACTCTAGAGGAGATCGACGAGATGATCCGGGTCCGGGCGAGAGAGCTCGGCGTCGAGGCGAAGGTGGTCAACTACTCTTCCGAGGGCGACATCATTGACGAAATCCATTCCTCCGCCGGTTGGGCCGCGGGCATCGTCATCAACCCGGCGGCCTACACTCACTACAGCATAGCCATCCGCGACGCGCTGGCGGCGGTCGCCCTTCCCGCGGTGGAGGTCCACCTCAGCAACATATTTGCCAGGGAGGAATACAGGAGGGTATCGATAACGGGCGGGGCAGCAACAGGAGTAATAGCCGGACTGGGGCCGGCGGGCTATTTATACGCCCTCGACTACCTGGCCAACGTTTTAAGCGGTGCGGATCCCGAGTGACAGCGCGCGGTCGTCCATCCTACTTCGCGGGATTTCACCGGCCGAGTCCTACGTAGTGCCCGCGGTCGCCGCTGACCGCAAGTGGGAGGAGAGCCCAATGGCGGCCGTTCAGCCAATGCACTGACTATTCCTTAGGCTGACGGCGCACCTCGTCGATCTTCCGGATCAGTGTGATGATACCGAAAGCTCCAAGAGCGACGAGCACCAGCACCAGCACCCTGACGAGATCGGATAGGCTCCCATACCTGCTGTGCCTTCCAGCCAGCACCGCGACAAGAAAACCCTCTGAGACCACCAAAGTTGCCAAGAGGCGCCGGTACCGTTCGACTATGGAGCGGTTATCGGACAAGGGTTTGTTGGGCCTCTTGCCTTCGAGAGACCGGAAATAGTGCCAGTCGCCCAGCGAGGCGATATTCTCCCACCCAGCATCCCTGAATAGCTGGATATATTCGGGCCGCTCTGAAGGACCAACGCGCCGATAGTCAATCGTGTACGCAACCTGGCGCGGCGCCCCCTTTTCAAACCGGTACGCGAAGGGCCAGACGGCATCGAGGTGGAGTCCCTTGGCTGCCATCGTCTCAAGCCACCTATGCTCCGGTTCACTTTGCCATGCAAAAAAGCACCTCAGGCGCAAGACTGTGTTGCTCCCCATTCTGTTCTACTCCTTCACCGGCCTAGGGCAGCCCTGGCATTGGCCAGCATTTCCTCGAGCCTCGCAACCTCGATCGCAAGCAGTTCCTTGCCGTCGCCGGTTATCTCGTAGGTCTTTCTCCTATCTCCGCAGTCATGACCGGTGGGCTTTATCAACTTGAGTCTCGAGAGGTTTTCCAGTACTCCGTAGAGGGTCCCGGCGCCAATCTTGACCCTCCCATTGCTCATCCGTTCGACTTTCTGCATTATGCCGTAGCCGTGCAGCGGCTCATCGAGCGCGACTAGCGTGTAAAGAGCCCCCTCAGTGAGGGGCGACAGGTCATGAAGTCGCGACAAGACACTGGTGCCTCCTTATAGCGCATGCCGTTATAGCGTTTACCGTTATATCGCCCAACGCTATAGTAATATGCCGACAGCGCCTCGTCAACACATTGGACAACAAAAGACCCGGCCGCGTGATTCACTCACGTGACCGGGTCCGAAATTAGCTCCCGGCAGTGACCTACTCTCCCAGGGGCTCCCGCCCCAAGTACCATCGGCGCTGGAGGGCTTAACGACCGAGTTCGGAATGG
>JAHDPS010000290.1 GCA_018434225.1 Bacillota bacterium | reverse complement strand
CCGAAGACCCCCCAGGGGTGACCTGGGTTCGATGATCGGCTTGACCCTGGGCGTAACCCTGCTTTCGGGGGCCGGCGCAGCGGGGATCATGGACCTCCTGGCGACGACGTACTGGGAAAGCGAGATAATCCACCTCGACGCCTCGATGATGGCGAGCGTCGTTGCGGGGACGGGCAGTGTAGCGACAACCTTCTTGTGCTGGAAGGCGGGTGGGCGGCTCAACAGGCGGATATCCATCTCCCAGGGGATCGCCGCGGTAGGCCATCTAGCTGCGGTCGTGGGGGCGGGCAACTCGTTGTTCCTCGTGTTCTCGCACGTAACCAGGATCCTCGCTCAGATGCACCTGTTCGGATTCATGTTCCAGGAGACCGCCGATCTGATGGAGGAGCAGATGTGCTTATCGGCTCAGTATCGCACGTACAGGAGGGCTCTGGACAGTGTACCCATCGGCGTTCTATCCGTAAACGGCGCGGGGAGAATCGAGACGCTCAACAGGGGGATGCAGGAGATGTTCGGCGTCTCGGAGCACGAGCTGTGCGGCAGGAACGCATTCGAAGCGGGCGTTCTCGTAAGGGCGGGCATAACCCGCGAGGACTTGGCGCGCGTTCTAGAGCCCGGTGAAGAGCGTGAACTACGGATCACCCGCGGGGATGGGTCGGAGAACATGCTGTCGTCGAGGACGTTCCCGGTTGAGGCGGGAGAAGGGACGGTGTGCGGCAGCGTCACGATCATGCGGGACGTGACTGAGGAGAAGCGCCTGGAGGCCGAGATCAGATCGAGCGAGAGACTCGCCGTAGCGGGGAGTATGGCGCGGGTCGTTTCGTCGGGCCTTGCCGAGCCGATTCAGCGCATGAAGCGGGAGATATCCTGTTTGCTTGACGGCGCGCGCGGGGAGGCGCACAGGTTCCTCTCGCTATCGCTGCACGAGGTTGATAGACTCGATTTGCTCATGAGGGATCTGCGGCTTCTGCAGACGCCGAGGAAACTCAGCCTACGCCTGGTCGGCCTGGGGGAGGTCGCGAGGAGAGTCCTGGATCTCAGTAGTGATGGCATGAACCGCAAAGGGGCGACCGCCAACCTGAAGGTGGCGAGCCGCGACGGAGTCATGGCCGATAGATCCCGAATACAGCAGGTTGTTGCGAATATGGTGCAGAATGCCGTTGAAGCGGTAGAGCAAGGTGGGGTCATATCGGTGGAAACGAGTGTAAACGCCGGCGCCGGAACAGTCGCACTGGAAGTCCACAATACGGGGGACAACATCAACGAAGCCGATCTTTCCCGCGTGTTCGAGCCGTTCTTCTCCACAAAGTCGTCTGGAACCGGTCTCGGGCTCTCGGTATGCAAGCGGATCATCGAGGACCACGGCGGCGCCATTCACATCCGGAATTCGCGCGGCGGAGTGGTTTGCGCCATCGAGCTGCCGGGCGGCTATCCCGTCATTCCAGCCAAACACTGATACGGGGGTCTACTCATGTTCAGCAGGGAAGAATTCCGCAAGATGATAGACCACACTCTGTTGAAGCCCTGGGCCTCGATGGACGAGGTAATAAGGATGTGCGGGGAAGCGAGGGAACGTGGTTTCGCCGCGGTTTGCGTCAACACATTCCGGGTGCCGCTCGCGGTACGGGAGCTCGAGGGCTCCGGCGTGGCGGTCGCCGCCACGGTGGGTTTCCCGTTGGGAGCGTGCATGACCTCGGTGAAGGCGTTCGAGGCCGCCGCGGCCGTGAAGGCGGGGGCATCCGAGATCGACATGGTGATCAACATCGGGGCCCTGAAAGACGGGGATATGGATACCGTTCGGGGCGACATCGAGTCGGTCGTCGAAGCCGCGAGGAGCGCGGCCGCGCTCAGGATGTCCACTGTAGCGGTCAAGGCGATCATCGAGACATGCGTTCTCAGCGATGACGAGAAGACCATTGCGTCGAAGATCGCCGTCCGGGCAGGAGTCGACTTCGTCAAGACATCCACGGGTTTCGGCGCGGGAGGCGCCACAGTGGACGATGTCCTGCTCATACGCCGGGCGGTGGCCGGAAACGCAGGCGTGAAAGCGGCGGGTGGAATACGGACGTTCGCCGAGGCCAAATCCATGGTCGAGGTGGGTGCGTCGAGGTTGGGCACGAGCAACGGCGTTGCGCTGGACGACGAAATGGGCCGCTACGCTATAGCGGCACCGGACTATCGGCGGGACCGCGGGCCCGGCCGGTGAACCGCGAGATGAACGGTGTGAGTATCCTGAGGAACGTCTCCACGAAATACCCTATCGTGAGGGCGAATATCACGGTTCCGACGCCGGGTGGCGACCCGAGCAGGTATCCCGCCAGCACGACGGTCACTTCGATAACGGTCTGCACCAGCCATATGCGCTTCCGGGTGAGTCTGACCAGGCCCAGCATGAAGCCGTCCCTGGGCCCGGCGCCCGCGCCCGTGCCGAGGTAGATACCCTCTCCAAGGCCTGAGATCACTATTCCGGCCGCCAATAGGGCGAGCCGCCCTATAGCGGCCTCTGGAGTCTCGATCCTGGCGGCGGCGGATATGAGGTCAACGAATGTGCCGATGAGAAGCATATTGAGGATGGTGCATAGAGTGGGCCTGACGCGGATGGAGAGGCCGACGATTATCACCACCAGGCCTGTGTACACTATGATGCGCCCGAGGGGGATCCCCGTGGTCCTGGAGATCCCTACGTGGAGGACGTCCCACGGCGCCGGCCCCATGCCCGCCTGGACGGTCATGACGATGCCGATGGCGATCACGAAGAATCCAAGGATCATGATTGCGTATCTTACGGCGATGCGGACCATGCAAGAACCCCCAT